>CAIJOU010000571.1 GCA_903822375.1 Candidatus Hydrogenedentota bacterium | reverse complement strand
TGTCCACGGGGAAGAAGACCGCGTCGGACACCGGCTTGCCGTCGACAATCAGTTCAGGCAGGCGCGTTTCAGGTGTGGGAAAAGTTGCCGTCACCACCAGAAAAGTGCCGGGCGCGTCGAGTTTCAGCGTTCCATCGGCCTTGTCCGGCGCCGGTTTGGCTGCGCCGCCCGCCGTGGATTGTTCCTTCTCCGTGTCCGGTTTGACGGGCAGTTCCAGCGTCGCGGCATTGCCCATGAAATCGACCAGTTCGATGCGGTAACGGCCTTCCGTTTCGGGGGCTTTACACCAGCCGTCATCGGAAACGACCGCGTCACTCGCGGCGGCGTTGCCCGGCCAGCGCCACAACAGCAGAAAATGCCCCTCGTCGTTGAAGGCGGGATGATAGGCAAAGGCGACTCCGTGCTCTTCATAGGCACTGGTGTCGTGGCGCACCTCAAACAGGGTGCTCCCGTCGGGGGCGATGAGTTTGGCCTCATGGATGCCCAACTTGTTGCCGGCCGGGGTCGGATCTACCAGGTCCACGGCCACGGCGAATTCACCGCGCACATGGACCGGCGCGCAGGTCCAGTGCCCGCTCTTAGACAAGTCCCCCTTTGAAGGGGGATTTAGGGGGATGTGCTCCGCTTTGCGAAGCACGGGCAGCACATCGCCCTCGACACGCGATGCCGGGTCGCGCGGGGCCACCATCACGGACTTGAAAACGGGGGGTTCCGCATCGGGCCAGCTCATCCCGAGCAGGCGCGGATTGACGGGGCGTTCGGCCGAATCGCGCAGTTCAAAATGCAGATGCGCGGGGCCTATGCCGGTGTCGCCGCTGAAGGCGATGACCTCGCCCCGCTTCACGGGAAACGCATCCGCGCCGGGCTCCAGTTCCAGGGTGTACGTTTCACGCCGGTGCTGTTCGCGGCGCATATAGTCGCGCAAGTCATCGCGGAAGCCCGAAAGGTGGCCGTACACGGCCGTATAGCCGTCGTTGAAGCGCACATAAACGGCCTTCCCGTATCCCCAAGGCGAGCAGCGCACCCGGGAAACATGGCCGTCGGCCGCGGCATGCACGGGCACCCCAATGGCACCGTTGGTGGAAAGGTCGACCCCCATGTGAAAACGGCCGGATCGGTATTCTCCGAAACTCGAGGAAAGATCCGGCGTCCGGTCGAAGGGCCAGAGATAAGCGGCGCCCTCTTTTGCGTCAACGTTCACCGCAGCGGCCAACCACAGCAGAACTGCCAATGCCGCGGGGCGATACCGGGGACTGCACGGCCCGTTCACACCGTCACGTGCCCTTCTTCTTGGTGCTGGTCTTTCCGGACGTGGTGGATTTCTTCTGCGCCTTGGTCGTGGACTGCGACTTCGTGGTGGTGGACTCCGGCGCGGCCGCCGCCTTCTTTGACGGCGCAGACGGTGCCTCGGTGGTGGCCGCGGCCGCGTCCGGCGCCGGTGCGGGCGCGGCGGCGTCCCGCGGCGCTTCGGGCTTCTTCGGCGCCTTGGGGTCAAAACCAAGCGCGGCAAGCGTGCGCTCCAACTGGAGGAAGATCTGCGTGCGTTTCTGGTCGTTCACGATGGGTTCGATAAACTTGTCCACCGTCTCGTCCTTGCGCATCTGCTCCAGCATGGCGCGAATTCTGGGTTTTGCCTCGGCAAGCGTGATGTCCTTGCTGTCCGCCGTTTCGACGAGCCGTATCACATGCACGCCGTAGGGGCTGCGGAAAGGCTCGCTCACATCGCCGGGTTTCATCGCCTTGGCGACGCTCACAAAGAACGGCGGCAACTGTTCCGCGGCCATCATGCCCATCTCGCCGCCCTTTGCGGCGTCGGGCGACTGCGACATGTCGCGGGCGACGGCGTCAAATTTCTCTCCGGCAAGGATGCGCGCGCGGGCGCGCTTCGCCGTGTCCTCGGCGGCCTTCCATGTGGCCTCGTCGGATTTCGGCCCCCCCTTGGGCACTATTAGAATCTGGTTGAGGTGTATCTGCCCGCTCCGTTTGAACAGCTCCGGTTTCTTGCTGTAGAAATCGGAAATGTCCTTGTCGGTCACCTTGACGCCCTTTTCCTTGACAATTTGCACCGCCATCTTTTCTTCGAGCAACTGGCGGCGCAGGCTTTCCCACGCCTCCTGCCGGGTCTGCCCGGCAGTCTTGAGCACGTCCTCCTCGGTGGGCGCGGACCCGTCCGGCTTCTTCATGTCCTGCTGAAAGTGCTTCAACTTGTCCGTGTAGGCCGTCTCCACCTCCGCATCGCTGACCTTGACGCCCCGTTTCTGGGCCTCCGCCACGAGAATCTGGCGGCGGATCAGTTCGCCCAGAGTGGTAAGCCCGGCGCGCACCCGAAATTCGTCGCTCGGCTTGTTGTCATGGGTGAGCAGTGCAACTTCGGCCACATGCTTCTGGTAGGTGTTGATGTATTCCTCCCGGCTGATGGCGACATCATCCACGAAGGCAACGGGACCGTTGGGTGTGGAACGCTCCACAATGTCCATCTTCTTGAGGTCCGGCGCCTGTGCCCCGGCCAGGGCGGCAAGGCACAACAACAGACCGGCGGCAAGGCTGAAACGAAGTCTGAAAAGAATCATCTGTAATCTCCCAAACCCCGGGCCGTCGGTGAAAACACCGCGCCGCAAAGGGCAAATGGTTCTGCTCAAGTATGGCAGGATGCTACCATATTGGGCACTTGGCGGGAAAGAAACGCGCGTCTTCTCCGGCCTCCGCAGGGCAACCCTTACAGGGCTGCAAAACGGAGGGACTTCAGCAAGCTTTGCCGGTTTGGGTGAGATTCGTCTAGAATGGGGTTGGAACGGTCCCCACCCAAGGAGATGAACCCATGGCTGTTGAAATCGACATCGCATACGAAGGAAAGCTCTACTGTGGGGCCATCCACGGGCCTTCCGGGGCCCGGTTGCGCACGACCGCACCGGTGGACAACGGCGGGACCGGCGACCAGTTCTCCCCCACCGACCTGGTGGCAACGGCGCTGGGAACATGCATGCTCACCATCATGGGGATCGCGGGCCAGCGTGCGGGCCTTGACCTGACCGGTACAAAGGTCAGGGTCATCAAAGAGATGACGGCGGTCCCGGTGCGGCGCATCGGCCGGCTTGCCATCACTATAACACTGCCGCCCGGCTTGGCCCTGTCAGAGAAAGATCGCACCAGCCTGGAGAACGCGGCGGCTACCTGTCCGGTGAAACAGAGCCTGCACCGGGACGTGGAAGTGGTTACGGAATTCGTATAAAGGGGCGGCGCGGCCTTGTTGTTTCAATTCGTCCTGTTTCTCCACGTCAATTTTGCCATACGCTTCTTTCCAAGTATTTTCGCGCAGGAGTTCGCGGCGTCTCCCGGGCCTTACAGCCCGGGATGGTCAGTGTCGCGCTTTCAGCGTTTGGTATAAGTGACGGCGTTCGCGTACCCGGCCCTCACGGGCCGGGCTAATAAATACCGCGATTTCAGCGCTCATAACGGTGAGCAGGGCTTGTCCACTTGCTATACCCAACGGTTTTCGGTCCCTATTCTGAATCCTGACTCCTTTGGTTGCGGCAACTGGCCGCACCAGGCCCTACGTAATTCAATCCTTTTCCAAGAGAGGCCGGGATTACACGGCATGAATTCATACTTCTTCTCCCCCCGCCCCAGTGGTATGATGTTTCCCAGTCTGCTGGAACTCCTCTGAAGCGCCCGGCTCCGTTCCGTCGGCCGGGTCGCCCACGAAAACACTGCCGGAGATATACCTATGAGACGTGCACTCTATTGTGGTCTGTTACTTTCACTATTGGCGTCCCCGCTGGCCGCGGGCGCCGAACCGGGTCCTGTGGACTTGGGCGTGGTGAGCGAGCCGGGACTTCACGGCTTCTTCGGCAAAGTGGAACTGGGAACAAAAGAAATTGACGGGGTTCCCTTTGACTTCAAGGACGCCCTGGTCCGTCTGCGTCCCGGGAACAAGAAGCGTGTTGAGTTTCCCGCGACCACCGCCGCCGGGGTCCACTTCCTGCATTTTACGGAAAACGCCGGGGACCAGGTTGGCACCTACACGCTTGTCTACGCGGACGGCAGCCGTGAGGAGATCGCGCTGCGCAACGGACTCAACATCCAGGACTGGTGGCGGCCGGGAACGATGGCGTTTGCGGCCTTGGCGTTCAAGGATACCTTTGACCCCAAGAACACGCCCCCGGCCATAGGGTTTTGGCGTTTCTCGGTGCGCAACCCCCATCCGGAGAAGCCGCTGGTGGCGCTGGAATTCGCCAATTCGGATGCGTCGATCAGCATTAACCTGATCGCAGTGACATTGACCGCGGCCTGCGGCGACAAAGTCGGCAGCGTTCCCGTCTGGGTGGTCGGCATGGATGAGGAGCTCTTCTTTCTGGCCGTGCTCAGCCAGCCGGACAGTGCGTCGGGAAAGGCGAAGGCCTGCGCGCAGTTGGCCAAGATCGGGACGGTGAAATGCGTTCCGGCGCTGGCGGAATGCCTGAAGGACGAGAAACTCTCCGGCGCGGCGCGCCTGGCGCTGGCGGCGATGGCCTACCCGGAAGCCTATACGGCCCTGCGCGACGCGCTGTCCTCGTCCACGGGCGCCGTCAAGGCGGGCATCATCGAAAGTCTGGGCACAAAACGTGAATCGGGGGACGCAGCGCTGATCGCGCCCGCGGTGAATGACGCGGACCCGGTCATCGCGATGTCCGCAGCCGTGGCGCTGGGCAGAATCGGCGGCGCCGACGCCGTCGCCGCGTTGAAACCCATCGCCAAGAACGGAACGGGCCGCCTGCAGACGGTTGCCGTGGATGCCCTGTTCCAGTGCGCCGAGGCGCTGTGCGGCAAGGATGACCCGGCCGCGCGCGCGCTTTACGGGGAAATTTATGAAGCCTGCCCCAAGGGGCACATCGGCACGGCGGCATACAGCGGCATGATCCGCGCCGAAGGCGCGAAGGCGATGACGCTGATCGCCCCGGCACTGCTGGGCAACGACCCGGTTCTTTGGGATGCGGCCCTGCCCGCGGTGCGCGAGACCGCCGGGCCGGACATCACGGAAGAATGCGGCAAGCTGCTGGGCCGGGCACCCAGGGAACTCCTTCCGGGACTCATTGGCGCGCTCGCGCAGCGCGGCGACAAAGCCGTTGCTCCCGCGCTGGCACCCTTTGTCGCGGACGACGACGCTGTCATTTCGCTGGCCGCCATCAAGGCGCTGACGCTGGTTGGCAACGGCACATCCGTTCCCGTGCTGGTCGCAGTGGCGGCGCGTGGCGAGGAGCCCAACGCAGGCGCCGCAATGCAGGCCCTGACGCAGATTAACGCCCCGGATGTGTCGAAGGCGCTGCTGGAACGGATGAAGGGCGCCGCTGCCGACGAAACGGCGGTGCTTGCGAAGGTGATGGGACTGCGCCGGGAAGACGCCGTGGCACCGGCGCTCCGGGAACTCGTGAAGAGCAGCGAGCCGGGCGTCCGCATTGCTGCAGCCCAGGCGCTGGGCGAAGTTGGCGCGACCGGCGATGCCGCGCTGCTGTGCCAGGCGGTGGAACGGGCCGAGGATGACAAGGACCTCCAGGCGATCGAACGGGCGCTGGTCGCGCTGGGCAAACGCCTCAGTGCGCCGGATGCATTCACGGACAGCGTTCTGGGCGGCCTTAACGGCGGAACGGCCCCATCCCGCGGCACCCTGCTGGAAGTCTGCGCAAGCCTGCACAGCGAAAAGCTCATGCAGGCGCTCGACGCCGCCACGCGCGGGACGGATGTCGCGCAAAAGGATGCCGCCATTCGGGCGCTGGCCGGGTCGGACAGCCCCGAGGCACTGCCCTACCTGATGAATCTGTTGAACAGCGTGTCCGACCTCGCCTACCGGGTGTCCGCGTTCCGCGGCATCGCGCGGCTGGCCGCGAAGAAGGACATGGATGCAGCCGTGCGCGAGGACGTGCTGACCAAGGCGCTGGCCATGGCCGAGCGCCCCGAAGAGAAGCGGCTTCTTCTCGGCCCCCTGGGCGGTTGCCACAGCATGACTGCCTTGAAGACCGTTGAGGGATACCTCGATTCGGCCGAAGTGGCGGCGGAGGCGTCCGTGGCGTGGGGGCAGATCGCCCGGGAACTGGTGCAGGCGCACCGGGATGAAATCGCCGCGGTGGCGCCGAAGGCGATTGCGGCCGCGCAGAAAGCCGAGCTTCCGAAGGCGGCCATGCAGCCGCTGACGGATGTCAGCAAGGCGCTCGTCGCCGTTGCCGTGCCCGGCGACAAGCTTCACTTTGACCACGTCGTCATCGACAAGGAATTCCGCTCCGAGGGCGTGGCCGTGGCCGATGTCAACCGGGACGGCCTGAATGACATCCTCGTCGGGGATGTGTGGTACGAGGCCCCAGACTGGAAAGCGCATGAAATCCGCAAGCCGGAGAAATACGACCCCGCCACCGCCTACAGCCGGGCCTTTGCCTGCTTCCCCGCGGATGTGGACAAGGACGGGTGGACGGACCTGATTGTCATTGGGTTCCCCGGTGCCCCGGCGTACTGGTACCGCAATCCGGGCACCGGCACCGAGCATTGGCAGGAGTATCTGCTGGCGACAGAGGCCTGCGGCGAAACGCCCCTCTTTGCCGACCTGGCGGGCGAGGGCAAACCCGTCCCCGTTTTCGCCATGAATGGCCGCATTTCCTGGTTCCGTCCCGGACAGGACAAGACGACGCCGTGGCTGGCCTATCCTGTGTCATACATGCTGGACGCCTTTGCCAAATTCGGTCACGGCACCGGCGTTGGCGATGTCAATGGCGACGGAAAGATGGACCTGCTCACCACCGGCGGCTGGTGGGAAGGTCCCGTGGATCGCACCCGCCCGGACTGGGGTTTCCACCAGGCCAAACTTGGACCGGACTGCGCCGACATGATTGTCTATGACGTCAACGGCGACGGCACGAACGACGTAATCACCAGTTCGGCCCACGAGTACGGTGTCTGGTGGTTCGAGCAAAGCAAGGACGGGGCAACCTTTACGCAGCATGAAATCGACAAGAGCTGTTCCGAGACGCACGCCCTGATCCTCGCCGACCTGAACAACGACGGGATGCCCGACCTGGTCACCGGCAAGCGCTACTTTGCGCACGGAGAGCATGACCCCGGCGCGCTGGAACCGTCCGAGCTCTTCTGGCTCGAACTCCAGCGACCCGAACCGGGCAAGGTTGAATACAAGAAACACCTGATTGACAAGGATTCCGGAGTCGGCACGCAGTTCAACGTGTGCGACTTCAATGACGATGGTCTGCTGGATGTGGTCGTCTCGAACAAAAAGGGCGTTCACGTGTTTCTGCAAAAGAGGGATAAGTAACCATGAAGAACACAGAACTTTCGCGCCGCAGCTTCATTGCCTCCGTATTGGCGGCCTCCGCGGCCCCGACCATTGTTCCCGCCTATGCGCTGGGAAAAGACGGGGCCGTGGCCCCCAGCGAACGCATCGCCATGGGCTTCATCGGCCAGGGCGGCCAGGGTTCGGGCCATCTGTTCGGCGGTTCCTGGACCTATGTGGCCGGCGGCTACCTCGGCCGGAAAGAGGTCCAGGTGCTGGGCATCTGCGACCTGTGGCCCACCAAGCGCAACACCGCCAAGGAGCGCGTCAACAACCACTACGCGCAACTGGCCGGCACGGGCACCTACAAGTCCTGCGAGGCCTACCTGGACTACCGTGACATGCTCGCGCGCCCTGACATTGACGCGGTGCTGATGGCGCTGCCCTTCCACTGGCACGCGCCCATGGCGATCACGGCGATGAAGAACGGCAAGGATGTGTACAGCGAGAAGCCGATCTGCATCACCGTCGAGGAGGGACGCCTGCTCGCCGAGGCGCAGAAGCGCTACCGGCGCGTGTACCAGGCGGGCACGCAGCAGCGTTCCGAGGCCGAATACGGCGGCAAGTTCCGCCGCGCCATCGAACTCGTTCGCAACGGCTACATCGGCCAGTTGAAGGAGATCTACGCGTACAGTCCCGGCGGCGGCTTCGCCGCAAACGTGCAGGACGTGACCGCTCCGGGCATCCCCATCCCCGAAGGCTTCGACTGGGACATCTACGTCGGCCCCGGCCCCTGGCAGCCCTACACGGGCGGCAACGCCAACTGCGGACTGTTCTCCTACGGCGATCCCAACTGGGGACCGCACCATTTCGACGCCGTGCAGTGGGCCATCGAAAAGGAGCATCCCGGCCCCACCGAACTGGACTACGAAGGCGACCACGCCGTGCTGCGCTATGAAAACGGGCTGGCCATTCATTGCTGCGGCTATCCGGGAGAACCCGTCGGCGGCGTCGGCGGCGCCTGCTACGTGGGCACCGACGGCTATATTGCCGCGGACCGCGAGAACATCGTGTCCAAGCCGAAGGAAATTCTCGACATCCAGCTCAAGCCGACGGACGAGCGGCCCTACCACAGCCCGATTCACGCCGGCAATTTCCTCGAGTGCATCCGCACCCGCAAGCAGACCATCTGCAACGCCGAAACGGCGCGCCATTCCATGAACCTCTGCCTGCTTGCCGGCATCGCCACACAGCTCAAGCGCAAGATGGTCTGGGACCCGGTGAAGGAAACCTTCCCGAACGACGAACAGGCCAACCGTTTCCTGAGCTACGCCCGGCGTCCGGGATGGAACATCTGAAGCACCTATTTTCCCCCGTCATTGCTCTGCTCCGTTGCCATGAAAGCGTGGGACAGGCACCGGCGGCGAGAAGATTCTTGATCGAATGGCAATGCCAGCGACGTCGCGGTTGTTTCTATGAACAAGGAGATTC
>CAIJOU010000570.1 GCA_903822375.1 Candidatus Hydrogenedentota bacterium | reverse complement strand
GGGCGCCTTTGAGGGCATGCTCATCGGGCTCAATGCGCTGAACTATCCGCTCCGCTATCCCGGCGCAAAGGCGGCGATGGAACGCGGTCTGGGCGTCGTGACGATGAACTCGCTCGGCGGCGGCGTGATGACCGAATATGCGGACCGCTTCTCCACACTTCTGGAAGAGGGCGATACCGGCATGGTTGAGGCGGCGCTGCGTTTCAACCTGTCCCTGCCCGCGGTTACCGTGGCGCTTGTCGGATTCCGCAACACCCAGGATGTGGACAGTGCCGTCGCCGCGGTGGATCGTTTCCGCATGCTGAGCGGGCAGGACATTGAACGCATCCAGGGGGAAATGCACGAGGCGCACAAGGACTTTTGCACCCAGTGCGGATATTGCAGCGACTGTCCGGCCGAGGTGCCCGTCGTTCGGCTGATGGACGCATACAACCGCCGCATCCTCGAAGGGCCGAAGGCCGCCATGGACCAGATGAAGTGGCACTGGTGGACGCCGGATGTGGAGAAACTGCTTGAAGCGTGCGTGCGCTGCGGACAGTGCGAGGCGGACTGCACACAGCAATTGCCCATACTCGAACGGTTTGATCAGCTCAGAAAAGACTATCAGGAATATGGCTCCCAGGCCTAGCCTGGAACGCCGCAACAGCAGGAAGGTACTCGACACTATGAATTTCATGGCCGAATTGTTCAAAGAGAGCGCCGATTTTTCGACCTACGGCATCGGCTATTTTCGGCGCTTGGCCGAATTGTTCATACAGGTGGATTTGGCGGAAGTGGGCCGTGCCGTGGACGTGCTGGACAAGGCGCGCGCCGAGGGCGCCGCCATATACTTCATCGCCAACGGCGGCAGCGCCGCCATTGCCTCGCACTGGGTGAACGATCTGCTTGTGGGCGCCCAGCTTGGCGACAACCCGGGCTTTCGCGCCTATTGCCCGACGGACAACTCCTCGTCGGTTACGGCCATCGGCAACGACAGTTGCTTTGAAAACATCTTCGCCGCCCAGTTGCGCGTGCAGTTGAAACCCGGCGACGTGGTGTACGCCATGTCCGTCAGCGGCAACAGCGAGAATATCATCCGGGGGGTTCAGGCCGCGATAGACAAAGGCGCCACCACCATCGGCGTCGCCGGCATGACCGGCGGCCGCCTGCTCTCGCTCTGTGACATTGGCATTCACCTGCCCAGCACGAGCGACGAGTACGGCCCCGTCGAGGACATGTTCAGCGTTCTGGAACACCTCATCGCGGGCTATCTCACGATGAAGGGCGGAAAGATGATGTATCACTGACGCGTGCGCCGCGCACTCGATGCGCGGCTATTTCTTGGGCTCAAAATCCACCACGGTGACCTTGTCCAGATAAGGCCCAAGGAGTTTGCCGAATTCCTTGTGGGCCGGATGGACAAGATAGGCGTCGCGGTCCCGGGCGTTGTCAAAGGTCAGCAGGAAGCAGTGGGTGAAGCCCTGGTTCAGGTTTTCCGGGCTGACGTTGGTGCCCCATTCAAAGCCCCGGACAACGTCGATGTTCTTGGGCAGCGCGGCAAAGGCCTTTTCGACCATGGCGATGTTCTCCGGGGTGGCGCTGTCCTTGAATTTGAACAGGACCACATGGCGCAAGCCCGCCGGTTTTTCAGCGGCCGCGGCCATCGCCGGTCCGGAGAACGCCAGATAAGCGCAGCAGCCCGCGCCAATGGCCAGAACGAGTGAGGTGATTACGACGAGTCGCATGCCGGATTCTCCTGTGTTGTGACCGAAAACAGTGAAATACTGGATTCAAGAGCGGCCATTCTACCCCGTTCTGCCGGGGAAAAGTAAATTGGGGCGCGTTGCGCCGTTCCGCGGGGCCTTGGGCCGGTCCGGTCAGGGGCCGGGCGGAGTCTTCCGGGCGCGCTTCAGGCCATGTTTGTTTGCGGATTTGGCATGGTCCATGGTAACCTTAATCAACCAGTAGAAGGTGCTTCCCTGATGGAAAAACAGTGTATTTTTGCGCCCCACGGTGCCCCTGCGGCCGGTCCCTATTCCCACGCTGTCGCCGCTGGGCCCTTTTTGTTCGTTTCTGGACAGGGACCCATGAAGAAAGATGGCAGCGGCGTACTGCGCGGCACCATCGAAGAAGAGACCCGTGCAACGCTGATCAACCTGCGTGACATTCTTGAGGACGCCGGTTCGAGTCTGGAGCGGGTGGTGAAAGTGAACGCGTATTTGGCGGACATGAACAATTTCGGCAGGTTCAACGAAGTGTACAAGGAATTCTTCACCAAAGATTTCCCTGCGCGCACCTGCATTCAAGCCGGAAGACTGCCGATGGACATCCAGGTTGAGATTGAAGCGATAGCCGTTGCCGGGGACGCATGACGCTGATTTGCAGACTGACAACTCTTATTCTTCTGGCCGCCTTCACCGCGACGGTGGCGACGGCCGAGAAGACCGCGTCGGTGGATTTCAACAATGCCGGCGTGCAGGCCTATAACCAGGGCGAGTACGACACGGCAATAGGGTATTTTGAAAGGGCGCAAAAGGGCGACGCGGATCAGGAGGTCGTTCGGCGCAACCTGTGCAACGCCCATCAAAGCCTGGCAAACGAGCTGGCAAAAAAGGGGGATTATCACGGGGCTGTTCACCATGCCGACAGCGCCGCCACGTTGGATCAGAAGAACATGTCGCCGCTGGTTCAGGCCGGGTCCTATTATCTCCGGCTTGACGAGGTGAACCTGGCCATTGAACGGCTTGAAAAGGCCATTACCGTCAAGCCCGGCGAACTGACCGCCCACGAGATGCTGGGGTACGCCTATTATCGCGACAACGACCTGTCTTCGGCCCGCGCGCAGTGGGATTACGTGCTCGAGATGGACCCCAAGCGTCCGGAATTGCGGGAACGGTATGACAAGGCGTTCCGTGAACAGTCCGTTGAAAACGACTTTGACAGGTACAAATCGCGGCATTTCCAGGTGAGTTATCCGCCCGAGATCCCGAACGAACTGCGTGCGCAGGTTATTGGGATTTTGGACCGGGCTTATGTGGAGATTGGCCGCGACTTTGGCGGCGTCTATCCGCCGCCGCCGGTCCATGTCATTCTGTACGACGCCAAGCAGTTCGCGGAGGCCACCAACACGGCCGCGTATGTGGGCGCGCTGTACGACGGTAAGATCCGCAGCCCCCTGGCCGATGCCAATGGAAATTGGCTGCCCGTGGACGAGATTCGGCGGCGCTTGACCCACGAGTACGTGCATGTCGTGGTCAAGCACATCACCGGCGGGGAACCGCCCTGGTGGGTGAATGAAGGGCTGGCGGAGACCCTGTCCCGCACGTTGGACGCGGACCGCACCAAGGCGCTTCAGAAACTCTACCGTGAGGGCACGCCCGCAACGCTGGCGAGTCTGGAATCCACACGCATCGGCAAACTGGACAAGGATGCCATTGGCCAGGCCTACATACAGTCGCACGCCACCGTCGACCTGCTCTGGTCGCGTTACGGCAAGGGCAAGATGGTCCTCCTTTTGGAGGCGGTGGGAAGGGGAGAGAATATTGAGGATGCCCTGCGGGACGTGTACCGCAAGACCCGCGCCGGCATCGAAGTGGATGTGGCAAGGAACTATGGTTAAGCGTTGAGGGCGGCGCAAACAGCCATCAACTACTTGCCATCACGAAACGCTTGCGTTGCGCAGCTTGGCAGTTCAGCGCTCTGGGCATACCGAAAAAGGATTGTGTGAAGGAAGGGCTGGTTGTCGGCGCCGTTTGGGCGGTGATGAACTGGATAATTGATTTTGTGGTGCTGGTGCCCATAATGGATGTGGGCGCGCAGGCT
>CAIJOU010000569.1 GCA_903822375.1 Candidatus Hydrogenedentota bacterium | reverse complement strand
CGTATAGAATCTTCCCCATGCTTTTGGACAAGGGAGAATTCTGTCATGCTGCTCGAACGTGAACAGGCCGTGCTGGCGGTAATCGACATCCAGCAGGTGCTCCTGCCGAAAGATGCGGCCGTGGCGGAGGCCTATCTGGCCAATGCGGCGAAAATGATTCGTGCGGCCCGCGTCATGGGCCTGCCGGTGCTGGTCACCGAACAGTACCCCGAACGGCTGGGCGGAACGGTTGACCGCATCGCCGCGGAGCTCGGGGGACTGCCGCGCATGGCAAAGACCGAGTTTGGCTGCATGGCCAACGAAGGCTTCCGGGACGCGCTGGCCGCGCTGGGCCGTCGGCAGCTCCTGCTCGTGGGGATGGAGGCGCATGTCTGCGTCTCGCAGACGGCGCTGGCCGCGCTGGCCGGGGGATACGAGGTGTTTGTGGCGGCCGACGCGGTGTCGTCAACCACGGCCCAGGAGTACCGTTTTGGCATGGACCGCATGGTCCGTGCGGGCGTGGCGGTGCTTTCGGTGCAGATGGCGGTCTTTGAGTTGCTCCGCGTTTCGGGCACGCCCGAATTTAAAGCGCTGCTTCCGTTGTTAAAATAACGGTGTGGATGGGGGGAAGGAAACGGGCGGGAGTGGTATACTTGCGTTTGGAGGATGAGTTTTAATGCTGTGCCAGAGGTGCCATAAGAACCCGGCGACCGTGCGCTACGCTGAAGTGGTGGACGGCAAGTCGGTGCACCAGGATTTGTGCGCCGAGTGCCTGTCGCGCTGCAAGCAGGACCTGTCGTCGGTGTTCACCCTGGGCACGGCCAAACCGGCCGTGCGCGGTGGCCCCGCGCCCCAGCGCACCGTGCGCCGGTCGCGCCGGGTCTGCCCCGTCTGCGGCACCGCGCTGGAGCGCGTGGCCGAGACGGCGGAGGTTGGATGCTCTGCCTGCTACACCGAGTTTGGGCAGGAAATAGAATCCGTGCTGGAAGGCCTGCACCGCACGCTGCGCCACCAGGGGAAAGCGCCCCGACTCGACAACTCCATTGCACGACTCTGCTCGGACCTGCAAACCAAGCGGGTGCTCCTGCGCAGCGTGCTGCGCGCCGAAGACTACGAGCAGGCGGCCCGGCTGCGCGACGAGATCCGCGGGCTCGAGTCCGGACTGCGCCTGACAGAAGCGGGCACGGACTGATCAATGGCGGAGGAACTTCAGGCCGGCCGCGTTCCAGACTGGGTGGGGGGAACCGCGCCCGATCAGTGGACAGCCCTCGTGTCCCACTGTACACTGGCGCGCAACCTGTCCGATTTCGCCTTTCCCTCCCGCTGCGGCGAGGAGGAGCGCCACGCCATAGAGGCGCGGGCGCTGGACGCCTTTGAGCGGATCAACCTGTTTGGGTCGGGCCGCTACCATGCCTCGGCGCATATGGACGGTCTTGCTTGGCAGTTTCTTGGCGAGCGGCGCATCGCTTCCCGCGAGATGCTGCAGGGGCCGCCGATTCGCGGCGTTTACCTGGCCGACGGGCAGGATTTCGGCATCATGGTGAACGGGTCCGACCATATCGTACTGCGCGCCCTGGCCGGCGGCATGGCGCTGCGCGACGCGTGGACCCGCGCCAACACGGTGGACGACGGGCTCGCGAGCCTGCTCGGATTTGCATGGCAGGAGCGGCTGGGCTATCTCACGTCACGGCTGGGCATGGTGGGCACGGGGCTGCGCGCGTCAGTGCTGCTGCACCTGCCCGCAATCAACCTGCTGGGCGCGGTCGAGGACGCGGCCGCCCGCATCCGCCACCGCGGCGTCGAGCTGTTCGGTGTGGCCGGCGCCGGTTACGGCGCGACGGACGCATCGTTCTGGTCCGGCGACGCGCCGCCCCCCGGCCTGCCGCCTGAGGCCGCAAACGAGGCGCCCGGGCTGCAGTGCCTGCTGACCGACCTGGAGGGTGCCGTGTGCACGGCGCCAAAAAGCGCAGTGGGCAATCTCTACCTGCTCGTCAACCAGGAGACCCTGGGCGTTTCGGAAGAGGAAATTCTGTTTCGCGTGGGCCATGCGGCGGTGGAAATATCGCAGGAGGAGGAGCGTTCATGCGCCCTCCTGATGAAGCGCGGCGCGCTGGACATCGAAGACCGCGCCGCCCGCGCCATGGCGGTGGCGCGCGGCGCAAGGCTGCTGGGTTTCGGCGAGGCGCTGGAACTGCTCTCCGCCCTGCGCTTGGGCGCGGCACTGGGCCTTGCCAGGGGACTGAGCCCGCACAAGCTCACCGAAGCGCTGCTGTCGGCGCAGGCCTCCCACTTGGTGCTTGGCCGGGGCGCGGGCTCCGACCCGCGCTCGCTTGCCATCGAGCGCGCCAAACTGTTCCGCGAGACCTTTTCGGCGTAGCGATGGGGAGGCCGGAGAATCTTCGCGGAGAAACCTGAATGCGCAGGAGGTTCCGTGCATGGCGAAACAGTTTACGGAGTGGGGAAAGCAGGCGTTGAGCGGTGCGCGCAGCGAGGCCGGCCGCCTGGGCAGCGAATACGTTGAAGCGGAGCATATCCTGCTTGCGCTTTGCCGCGATCCGGAAAGCACGGCGGTGCGCACGCTCGCGGGGTTGGGGGTCGATGCCGATGCGCTGACCGCCGCCATTGAGCAGCAGGTGCAACCGGGGACTCCGACCACGGAGGTTGACGACATCCCGTTCACGCCGCGCGCGAAGAGGGTAATCGAACTGGCCATTGGAGAGTCGAACCGGTTAAACCAGGACTATATCGGCACGGAGCACTTGCTGCTCGGGCTGTTGAAAGAGGGCGGCGGCCTGGCCGCGGAGGCGCTTCGGGACCAGGGGATTGACCCGGCCGGGGTGCAGGCCGAGATCGAGCGCCTTTCAGAACCCGACACCCCCGCAGCGGACAGAGACGACGTTGTTCCCACGCCGCGCGTGAAGGAAGCGCTTGAACTGGCGTGTTCGGAAGTGAAGAAGGAGCGGGACGCCGCCCTCCGCAACGGAGCGCTGGAGAAGGCGGCATGGTGGCAAGCCAAAGAACTCGCGCTGAGGACGATCTTGGATGAAGTTCGCCGTGAAGGGGAACCCGGCGGTTCCGACTGACCTGCTTTGCCCAGAAGCCGCACGGCAAGTGCCGCCGCGCTTACGTAGACGCGCCATCTTGGCGCGTCCTTCTTTGGCTCGAAGTTCAGGTCATGCCGGAAAGCGGCTGAAAGCCGCTTCCACAGCGACGGCGGCAGCCTGTCCGCCCGCCGGTGCATGGCCCCGCCCCGCTGGGGAAAAAGCGGCGTCGTTGCCGCCGCGGGAAGAATGTTCTGAAACCGCCGTGTTCTACATGCATACAACCGCATTGACCGGCGCCGGTATCAGAGGGCCGTGGAAAGGAAGACATGGCGGCAGGCAAGGACTCACAGAAGCGCATTCGGACCATCGGCATTCTTACTTCCGGCGGAGACTGTCCGGGGTTGAACGCGGTAATCCGCGCCGTGGTGCGGACGGTGGCCACCGAGGGCGTCGAGGTGCTCGGATTCTTGGAAGGCTTCACGGGGCTGGTCGAGAATAGGTTCATCAAGCTGAACGCGGACGATTGCAGCGGGTTGCTGACGGTGGGCGGCACAATCCTGCGCACCAGCCGCAACAAGCCGAACAAGATGCCCGACCCCAACGGCGGGTTTCGCGACATGACCGCAACGGCCGTCGAGAACTACCAGCGGCTCCATCTGGACTGCCTTGTGTGTCTGGGCGGCGGCGGCACGCAGAAGAGCGCCCAGCACCTGGTCAGGGAGGGCGGGATCAATGTGGTCACCATTCCGAAGACCATCGACAACGATGTGTTCGGAACGGACGTCTGCTTCGGGTACGACACCGGCATGACGATCGCGGCGGAGGCGATGGACCGCCTGCACACGACGGCATCGAGCCATCACCGCGTGATGGTGGTGGATATCATGGGACACAACACGGGCTGGCTGGCGCTGGGGGCGGGCGTGGCCAGCGGTGCGGACGTAATTCTGATTCCGGAGATTCCCTATTCGTTCGACGCGGTCACGCAGTCCCTGCTGACGCGGATGCACCACGGCAAACGGTTCAGTATCGTGGCTGTCGCGGAAGGGGCCGTTCCCGCGCAGGAGAATCAGAAAGCGGAAAAGGGGCGGAATGGCGACAGCGCAAAGAAGACGGCGGAAGACGAGTTCAATCTGCTCAAGAGCGTGGGCCTTGCCAAACACATCCAGGAGGTGACCGGTCTGGAGACGCGGATCACCTCGCTGGGCTACCTCCAGCGGGGGGGCGTTCCCACGCCCACCGACCGGCTGCTGT
>CAIJOU010000568.1 GCA_903822375.1 Candidatus Hydrogenedentota bacterium | reverse complement strand
TCAGCAGCCTGACCATGAATATGTGGAACTGGCGAACACGACGGACAAGGCCATCCAATTGGACGGTTGGACGCTGGAAGTCGGCATCCCCGACCCGGCGGGTATTGCTGAAGATCCGACCATGCGCGATCCGTTCAAGAGCCGCTGGACCATTCCGCTAAACTCAAACACCGTCATTGCGCCCAAGGGATATCTGCTGCTGGGCTTTGACAAGTTCGACAAATTCCAGACCGGCGGTGCCAACAATCTGATAGAGGCCAACGGCATGGGGCTTGCCGCCGGGTCGGCCCTCGCCGGACTGAACTATGTTACAGAACCGCCCATCGCGGGCGTGACCACCAGCGCGGCCTACGCGCCGTTCAGCGACGCCACGGCAAGCGTGTTCCGCCGCAACGACCTCAGCGACTATATTGACAACGACGGTGACGGCCTGTCCTCGGCGAACCTGGTTTACGGCAACGGCGTACTGCAGAACTTGGACCTTGACACGGACAACGTGGCAACGGAGGCAAAATATCACGGGCAGGCTGACGGTACGGTGCCGCCCTTTGCGCGTATTGTTAAGCTGGAGTGCCAAGAGCTTTGGTGGGAGTCGCCCACCGGCGGAACCCCTTATGCGCCGGACGCGAAGCCGGTCAATTGGGTCGACCTTACCACCACGCAGCGGATTGCCGAACTGGTGCTGCGCGGCGGTATTCTGCCGGACTATCCCGAGCACGACGGCCACGACAACGACGGCGACGGCGGGTATGTGACCAGGGATGCCGCCGCCGTGGACGGTGCCGGCAACCCACTGCTCCGCTATGTGCGCGGCACGCTCGACAAGGATATGGTCGACAACAATCTGGACGGACGCATTGACGAGAATGGCAAGGAAGTTTTCGCCACCGCAACGAGCAGCTACCTGTTCTCCGGCCGCCCGCTCTTGAGTGAGGGCGTGGACGAAGGCCGTTTCCAGGTGGACGCAGGCCTTTATCCCAATGCGTTGGTGTTTCAGCACCTTGCTGGGATAAGGCCCCGCACCTACGGTTACGGCGCTTTTGAAGAGGGCGATTCACCCATTTTTATGGTTTGCAACGTGGTGCCCTACCGCGACTGGGTCTCCAAACTGGAGACCATATCTTCCCTTCTGCCGGTGCAGGCGTCGGATGGGTATCCGTATCTCAATACCACGTATCTCGTGACCCCCGTTTCGGGAGGCATGCCCGTGGTTGCCGCCACCAGTGCGCCCGAGTGGAAGGCCTTCTGCGAGCGGCGTTGGAATCCAGGCGACAACGTTATTGTCACGCTGTACGTTGGTCCCGCATCGGACCGCAAGGTGGCCGACCGTGCCACTTACCGCGAACAGGATGTGATCAACCGGGCTGTGGACGACATTCAGCCCAGTCCCTATGCCGTCGACGGCTACAGGAACTTTATGGCGAACGCCGGGTTCTTCTATACCGATCCCAACACGGGCGTGAAAACCCCCACGCCGCCGCTGGCCCTGGGAGACAGTTCCCCCTACCCGGTTGCGGACTGCGTTTGTCTTGACCGGAACCGGCAGCAGTACTGGCTGCCGAACCAGATGGGTCTGGACTTCTACCGTTCGCTGGAGCGCAAGCATCCGTTGTATCCGGGCGACAAGTTCGGCATTGCGAACCGTTGGGACCCGACCGACGGCAGTTACGACGACTGGTCCGACAGTCTGGGCCTCTTCGAGGCGGAAGAGAACCGCTCAGGCGATTCATCGAAGGGCAGGGCGATGTATTTGCAGCCCCGCTTCGGCGGGATTGTGCCCGGCTCGCAGCGGCTGTTCGGCCACGCGATCTCCGGCAGCCCGCTGCGCATGAACACGCAGCAGCGGATTTGGGACGACCCGCCCGACCTGCTGGCCTACCTGGTGAACAAGGGCAGCATTTTGACGATGGGGGACACCGAAGGCCTTACGTCCACGATCCCGCTCGACGGCGGGCGGCGCCGCCAGTTTGCCGAGAGCGATTCGGTCACGATCGGCCAGGGCACCAGCCAGCTTTCCTTCGAGGACCGGGCCTACAGTCTGCGCCGGGCCGATGTGCGCAACCAACCCTTCAACAGCGTGGGCGACCTGATGAAGTTGCCCATGCTCGCATTCAACGTGCCGCTCAATACGGGCCTCACGGAAGCGGTGGACGGCAATCCCTATACCTACCGCAGCACCAATGCGGTGATCAATACCCGCTGGCTGCCGGCCGCGGCCTCGCCGGCGCCTACCAATCCCTTATGGTACTGGCGGCAGGACACCACGCTGGACCGGGCCGTGCTGGCCACGGCGCCCGACAACTCCGGGACGGGCTCGGGCTTTGCCGGCGTGACCACCCTGACCGACATTAATCCTGTCACGCTTACCGTGGGCCAGGCCCGGTTCCGCCCCATCTGGCCCAATAATCCGGACGACCCGGCCACCCCGAACTTCAACCCGGCGGTGCACCTCGCCTGGCAGGCCACCGGCACCGCGCCAAACTTTGCCGTTCGGGCACCGCACTGCTGGTCGCCGGTCATGCTGTTTGCGTCGGACAGAACGACGCTGCCTTATCCGCCGCCGTTGCCGGTGGGCAATGTGCTCCCCAACAAGACGGTTGCCTGGGACGCGCCCGCCGCCTGGTATCGCTGGAACAACGTTGCCCCGGTCATCCCCTACCTGGTGCAGGAGCAGTTCCTGTTTGACACCCATCACACGAGCCCGGTGTTTGGCGCGCTGCAGCAGGCCGATGTGGATGCGCGGTGGCCCATGCTGCGCCGTTTCCCGCCGCTGCAGACGCAGCTCCTGGAGAACGCCGAATATCCGCGGGCGGTTATGTATGTCAGCCAGCACGACGAACTCTTGGGCGAGAACGGCCGCGCCGAGGGCCTCTTCAGCTGGGATGTCAACGACGGCCTTGAAAACGGCACCTACATCGCGTACGTGGCCACCTTTGTGCCGCGCATGGGCCCGGGCCTCGCGGATGCTGACCTGCGCGTCATGCAGCGGACCGTCGCCGGCGGAACGGTGAACGGGATGCCTGCGTTCGACACCACGATCATGCCGCAGCAGTCGGGCGCCGCGTCCGTTGCCGTGGCGAGCAGGGATCCCTTCGCCGCCAAGATTTGCAGTCTCGACCCGACCCTGCCCCACGCCGACGGCGAGGACCGCTTTGAGCCCGTGCTGGCGCTTGAATTCATCACCGACCCGGGCGTGGCCGACCGCGTGGCGCCGCCGCCCGGCGCAGGCTACACGCCCGATCCCGCGCGTCCGCTGGCGGCCCTGCCGCATCCGAAAAACTGGTTTGCCACCACCACCGTCAACGGCGTGGTCCAGTCCGGCGCCGCAGCCTACCACGCCGACGGCGACGGCATGATCCTGTACAGCGGCAGCGGCCAGGTGACCTGGAAGGCGCGGCTGGTGCGCGTGACAGACAACTACCTGGCGTTGCGCGTGCGCAACCTCGGCCTCTCCAACCAGGTGGCCTGCATCACCGGTGTCGTGCTTGCCCCGGCCCGCCATGTGGCCGGCAAGATCAATGTGAACACCGCCGAAAACGAGCGGGTCCTCAGCGCGGTCAACACCAATGCCAAGACCTACTCCTTCTCCATATTCAACACCCTGCTTGGTCTGCCCGGCGTGATTAACGCGCTGGCCACGGTGCGCGATCCGGCTCCAACCCAGCCCGATGAAGAAGTGTCCATGGGCGGGACCATCAACGCCGAAACGGATTTCGGATGGCCGACGCGGAACACGCCCATGAAGGGAACCACCGGCGACGTCCGGCGCGAACGCTGGATGTCCCCGGCGGACCTTACCGGCGTCGACCTGCCGCCCGCCGGTGCCCGCACCGCCGAGTTCCCGAACAACCTGCTCGCCCAGAAGAACACCGGCAACGACTGGAGCGCAGACTTTGACGGCGTGGGCGCCCTGCGCCTGTCCTCCATGATTATGGCGGCCCGTCCCGAGCACTACGACGGCCGCTACTATGAAAACTTCGGCGAGCTCATCGCGGGTTACGGCAAAGGTGGTACACTTAAGCTGGTATATCCGTTGAGCAACGAAAACCAGCCCGAATGGCGCGCCGACGAGATAGACAGGCGCTTTGGGCACATGGTCAATTTAATCACCACACGGTCCGATGTGTTCGAGATACTGGTTACCGTGCAGGCGGGCAACGCAGTGGACGCCAACGGGGACAACCACATCGACTACCGCGGCACAGACGAGTTCAGCGTTATGGCGGAATCGCAGGGGCGTGTCATCTATGAACGCCGCGCACGGACCGACCGCTCCGACGAGGCAGCGCAGTAGTACATCCTCAACCCGGAGGAATGTGTGGATACAGGAGCTAGAACGAAAATGCGAATCTCTTGGAAGGCGCGTGGGGCGATCTGGGCAATCGTCCTGACCGGGGGGATGGGTGCGGGCATTGCCTCGCATGCCGCGTGTCCCGGCGACGTCTTTAAAAGCGGTGATTTTGAGGCGGGCATCAGCACTTTCTGGACTCAGACCCAGGTGCCGCCCACGACCGTTCCCACCGTGCTGGACACCACCGGAGCAGGTGCCGGCGGTTCGAAGTCGTGCGCGGTGTTTGAGCAAAAAACAGTGATTCCGCCCGCCGTGCCGCCCGTGCCCGCAGGCGACATCGAACTGCGCTACAACGTCGATCTGAAGCAGCCCGGCGCGACCATCACCGAAACATTGACCTTGGACAACATTGTTTCCAAGTCAACCCTTTACCTTTGGATGAAACAGGTGCAGGTCGGCGACCCTGCCGACCTTATTACCGTGACCCTAAACGGCGGGCCGACCGCGCTTATCCTTCCCTCCACCCTGTCCCCGAATTGGAGCGCTTCCCCGGTATCCATCACAGTGGATGCAGCGCTTGTAGATAAGCCGGTCACTCTTATCATCCAAGCAGTGACCTCCACCAGGACCGCCACCCCCACGCTTGTCCTGCTCGGCGCGGTCGAATTTTCGGCGACTCCGCTGACCTCGCCGAGTACGGCGGCGGTGCCCTTCGGACCGGTCAGCTATGTTGAGGACCCGAGCGTTGCCGTGGTTGCGGGGTACAAAGTGCCGGAGAAGGTCTTTGATCTCTCCACCGGGGCAGCCCCGGGTTTCTTGCTCAACGGCCAGAACGTGTTCCGCTTCGGCGGCATAGGCTTTCCCACGCTGAAGTGCAAACTGTTTGCGCCGGCCCGCAGCGGCAACGGCATTGATGAACTTTCGGTGGTGGCGGGCGACCCCGAGGTGAGCATGGGGGTGCTGGCGAAGGAGAGTGACGCCAATCTCCAGACTTCCTGTTCGCCGAAGCAGATTCAACTCACCGGTATGCCCCTGGGCAAGCTGTCCTTCCAGTCAAACATCAAAGCGGTGGACCCGCCCAAGACGGGAACGATCTTCATTTTGGACGACCTGTCTATGACCTACACGTCTCCCGCGCTCTCCGCGCTGTTGACGGCCGTTCCCGAAGTGTTGACCGACGGCAACTTTGACGCGGGCGGCGCCGGTCCGTGGACGACCGCCGCAGCCGTGGCAATAAACTCCATCGTCGGTCCTCCGCCTTCACCGTACACGCCCTGTTCCACGCCCAACGCGGCGACGTTCAAGGCGCTGCAAGTGCCTGAGATTACCCTGTCCCAGACCGTGGACGTGCCCGCCAACCCGGACCTGTTGAGATTCTGGCTGAACGTCCCGACAACCGGCGACCCCGCCGACACCTTTGAATGCCTGGTTAAGACAGGCGCATCGACCTCGGCGCTTTCGTTGGAAACAACCGCAGGCCCCGGCTCCGGGAAGTACGAGGAGCACACGATTGACCTTGCGGCCTACAAGGGCCAGACCGGCGTCACCTTCACCTTCCGCGCGCGTTTCGGCAGCGGCAAGGCGGCCAAGTTCTCTCTCGATGACGTTTGTCTGGAAGTGCCCTACGCCGCCATAAGCGGATGGAGTGGCACCCTTTCCCCGACCGTGACCGGTCCGAACGCGGCCCCGGTGCACATTGTGATCACCACCCAGGGCGGCGACCTGACAGGTTTGGACCCGACAACGCTGCAGCTTCGTCTGGCGCCTGAAATGCCCGTTTCGGGAACGCCGGGCGACCTCAACACCGCCGGAAACTATCTGCTTTGGCCGGTAACCGTGGTCGACCCCGTCACCGCGACGGCGGATGTGTTCTTCACCGGGTCACCCTACAACGGTCTCTGCGTGGACGGGATAATGAATATCGGGCTGGAAGTCTCGGGCACGCTGATTCCCGCGACGACCCCACCGCCCACCTTCATCGTCGACACGGTGCCGCCCGTGCTGCTGTTGGACAGCGGTTTCGGTGTTTCTCCGACAGGGGCGATGTCCGCGGGCAGTCTTCTGCTTCGGGATGTGTATGCGCTTATCAACACGTCATCAAACACCTCCCTCCCCTTCATTGTCGCCGCCGAGCCGGCCTCGCCGATGAGTTGCGCCATTACCGCGCGCTTTGCCGAACAGTTGCAGCCAGTCGATGCAAACGGTGCCGTGTGCGCGGTGACGCCGTCGGGCTTTGTTGCTTCCTACGCGTTAAGCGATAACGCTCTGCTGACCACCACAACCGATGTTGCAGGCCTTGCGCGCCTGAACGGGGTAGTCTCCAATATTAATGAAGTTGGCAACACGCTGGCCACCTTCACCGGCGGACCTACCCTGCTTAACGCATCCTGGGCCATCCAGAACGTGATGACCAACGGCGACGACCCGTGGAACATTGCCGTCATGCCCACCGCCTGCGACATGGCGAAGAATCCGTCCAAGGTGATCGACGGCAACGGCAATCCTGTTCCGCTGGCGCATGCGCTGAAGCTCTGGTGGATGTACCGCGTGATGGCGATATTCTCCCAGAACACCACGGCGGCCCAGCAGACCGCCACGCCGCGCTTTGACTGGACCCTGCTGCCCACTAACCGCCCGCCCGCCGCCGAACTGCTTCCCCTGCAGTCCAGCGTGTGGTTTCAGGTGTGGTATGCGCAGACCGCTGCCGGATCGTGGACCTCGTTGACAGGCGGCTGGAGCCAGACCAACTCGTTCATAGACTCGAATACGGCCGTGTCCACGGTGGGAACAGGTGTCTTGCTGGGACAACTGCTCCTGCAAAACCGCCGCGACCCGCAGCAGGGCAAGTATCTTCGGATCGCGTTGCGTGGCCGGGACGAGGCCGGAAACGTGCAGCCCGATCTGACAGCTGATCCAAGCTTGTTTGACACGTACCAGGTCGCGTATCAGGACTGGACCAACGGCCAGAACCAGGGCAACCTGGCGGTGGACACCGACCTGAACGTGCGGCTGTCGCATGCAAAGGGCAACGGTGTGCTGCGCAACTTCGGCAGTATGGCGCGGGTGCCGTTGCCGTCGCTGCCAGAAGCGCAAGCAGGCGTGTATGTGGGTGCCACTGTGACGATAATGGCGCGCTACCCCGGACAGATGAGTTCAGGCACCGGTAGCGTGCAGGTCAAATGGATGCTCTACGAAGAGGGGGCTCTGGTCGCCCAGGGCCACGTGGTCCCGAACGCTGGCGGGTCAAGCTTCGACCTGCCGCAGGCGCTGCTCAACCCGGGGAACTACGCCAACCTTGTGCTCTACGGTCCGCAAACAAATCCGGCAGGACCCGACCCTCAGGCGTTTCTGCATATTGGTCCCGATGGGGTCAAGAACCGTCTGGGTGACGAGGGAATTCCGCCGCCGAAGGGCACTGCACGCCAGCGCGAGATACACTATATGCTCGTGGCGCAGACGGTGGCCACGGTTCCCGCCGGGGTGGACAGCAGCAACAACATCATCTACCAGTCCATTACCGACCCGACACCGGCCTCGGTGGAGTTCTCCGTCTACGTGCGTGACGCGTTCGAAAAGGTGCGCGAGGAGCAACCGGTGCGCATTTACGAGCGTAAATAGCGCCGTACGCCTTACGTCGTGAGCATTTCTTTTGCGCCCCCGGGTTTCAGAACGGACCCGGGGGCGTTGCGCATTGCGTGGCACGCGCGTTTCACCCCCGGCAAACCGGGTTCTGGACTGCTTTGAGGGTGTTTCGCACCAAAAGGTGAATGACATTGCGCGGCTTTGTGGCACCCTCAGGCCCGAACACGGTTCGGGCTTGGGGGTGCTCCTCGTGGACCGGGGGGACGCGTACTGCAAGTTCCGGTCGCTCATTCCGAAAGAGCACCCCCAAACCGCGCCTTCACTGCGTTGCGGCGTGGTCTGAGGGCGCCACAACGTCCTGTTTTGCGAACTTCCAGCGGATTTTCTACGATCAATTCGCATGCCGCCGCCACACCAGGGG
>CAIJOU010000567.1 GCA_903822375.1 Candidatus Hydrogenedentota bacterium | reverse complement strand
TGCCTTGGTCACGGGGACGCAGTGCAACTTCGCGGGCAAGTGCGTTCCCATGTATAACTTGGGAACGCGGGGAAACGAACTGGGGGGGGGGGACGAGGCAGGATGTTCCAGATACCCCCTTGAGGAGGCAGTTCCGCCGCAGGGGGGCGGCGGGTGCATGCCACTCATGCTGGCCAGACCTGCGGTCGGAAGAGTGGCGTGGCCGGGAAACCACGCCACAACTGGGCGCGGGGCGCAGGGAGGATGAAAGGAAGGGGCTGGAAGCCTCTTCTACGAGGGGCGTGGTGTCGTGCTGTTAAGATTGCGGGTATCCGCTGGATGTCTGTGTATGTGTATAATGTTCGCGTCGGCAAAGCTTATGAGGGCATTCCATGCGCATATCTGTTCTGATGCTGCCTTTTCTTCTTGCGCTCGCCGTGTTTCTTTACGTGGTGTTCCGTTCGCTGTTCCGGGTTTGGATCGACTACCGGGTGCGCATGGCCATTCTTGAAAAAGTGGAACACAAGCCTGAATTGCTGCGGGCCTTTGAGGACCTTGAGGAGCCTGCGGAGCTTGTCGCGGATGAGAATCCAGCATCGCCGAAGACGGACCTGACGCTGACGGGTGTCTCGCTGACAGTGATTGGCGTGATATTCGTGCTGGTCAACGGCGTATTGGGCAAGAGTGAGTGGGCGGTGGGGGCCTATTTTGGGGGGGTCGCCTGCATTGTGCTCGGCTTTGTGCTGTGCAGTGTGGGCCTGCTGGTGCGCTTTCTGGAACATAGCCCGGTGCGGCGGAAACGCGACAAGCGTTTCCGTAATTAGGAATTAAGAATTAGGTATTAGGAATTGAAGGGAAGCCGGTGGGTGCCAAAGAATTAAGGTGTGGTAGGGGGGATGGGTTGGAAATCAATCATCAGGAATTGGGAATTGAAATGGCCAGTGAGCATATAAGACGCATTTCGGCAAGGATATGTGAGTTTGTTGTCGGGGTGTATTTTGTGGTCGGTGCGCTGCCCAAGGCGTGGGACATTAACCGGTTCTCAGTGCAGATGTCAGCCTATCATGTCATTCCTGAGAAGGCGTGGCTGCCTTGGTTTGCCTTGACCACGCTGTTCCTGGAAATGTCGCTCGGTGTTGCCCTGCTGCTTGGACTTCGGCTGCGGGGTGTGACAATTGTCGCCCTGCAGCTTATGCTGGCCTTCTTTACGGTCCTTATCATTTATGCGTGGGTGTTTTATGGACTTAAGGATTGTGGCTGCTTTCCGCTTCTGAAGATGTCGCCCCCCGTCTCCATTGCCAAGAATGTGGTGCTTGCCCTGTTGGGGTTGGTCGTCTGGAAGGTACTGATACGCAATTCCGGGGCAGATGCGGGCGAAACGGAAACTCCCGCTGTGACCGTCGGCAAATTCCCCTCCTGGCGCGGGGCTGCCGTGCGTTTCGTTATTGCCTTTCTCGCGGCTGCGGCGGCCGTGGGGTATGCCGCGCCACGGGTGGAACATATTGCGCAGACCACCCCTCCGACCACGGACAAGGGAAAAGGGGGAGAGGCCGGTATAGACTTTGGTCAGTTTGTCTTCATGACCGATATGGGCTCCTACGACTTAGGTAAGGGTATCTACCTGGTGCCGGTCCTCAGCATGACCTGTGAGGACTGCATGGGCAAGGTGCCGCTGCTAAACGAACTCATGTCGCAGCCCGGCATGCCGCCCATGGTTGCGCTGTGCTATGAGGACAAGGCGGGGGATTTGGACAATTTCCGCGGACAAACCCAGCCCATGTTCCCGCTGCACGCCCTGGGTAACCAGCCGCTGCTCTATTTCAATCTTCGCGGGGAGGACCCGTTCCGGTTGACGCTGGTGCGCGACGGCCGCGCGATAGCGCATTGGGACGAAAGAGTGCCTTCGACGGAGGAGGTGACTGAAGCGCTGAAATAGGAATTAGGAATGAAGTGGCTGCGGCCAAGGACTGCAGAAGGAGAGAAGGTCGGAAGAGTTGTGGAAGGCGGAAGGACGAAAAGGACCCAAGGGACGGAAAGGACAAGTGGGACGGTGACGCGAGGGGCGTGTCGAGCTTGGGTGCCGGAAACTATGATGAAAGAAAGAGGCTGGAAGCCTCTTCTACTGTGGGCGCGGAGCGATGCAGTGCGTCGTTTCGGTTATGCGCCGGCGGTCTGGGGACGGCGAACAACGACCAATAGCATGAGGACTGCGCCGAGGAGCAATCCATTGCCGCTGTTGGGTCCCGAGCCAAGGGCCTTGCTGGTCCCGCCGGTGCATCCGCCCGGTGCGGGTCCGTCAGAAACAACGAGGTCCACCTGAGTACCCGCGTTTGCCGTGGTTGCGGCGGCCGGGGTCTGACGAATGATGGCACCCGCCTCCACCGAATCACTGTACTCGTGGGTGACCGTTCCAAGCACCAGGTTGGCCGCAGCGATGGTGTCTTGTGCCGCCGTTTGGGTCATGCCGACGACACTGGGCACGGATATGACCGCTGAACCTTTTGAGACAACCATATTGACCGCCGTGCCGGGGGCCTCGGCGATACCCTCTGCCGGAACCTGCCCAATCACGATACCGGCGACGACCGTTTCGCTGAACTGACTCGTGACCGTTCCCAGAGACAACCCCGCTTCAACCAGCCTGTTCTGCGCCGTGGTCTGTGACATACCAACCAGATTGGGAACCAATACGTTTTGCGGCCCTTTGGATAGGACCAGGGCCACCGCGCTGCCCGACGAAGCGGTGGCGCCCGAGGACGGTGATTGCTGAAGGACTATTCCCGCCGCAACGGTGTCGCTGAATTCACTGGTCACCGTGCCCAAGACAAGACCCGCTGACACCAGCACGCTTTGGGCCTGGGCTTGTGTCAGCCCCACCACATTGGGAACCGACACGTTCTGCGGACCTTTGGAGAGGACCAAGGTTATCGCACTGCCCGGGGAAGCGGTGGTACCCGAGGACGGTGATTGCTGAAGGACTATTCCCGCCGCAACGCTGTCGCTGAATTCACTGGTCACCGAGCCCAAGACTAGGCCCGCTGACACGAGCGCGCTTTGGGCCTGGGTTTGTGTCAGACCCACCACATTGGGAACCGGAACATTTTGCGGACCTTTGGAAAGGACGACGGCTACCGCACTGCCCGAGAAAGCGGTGGCACCCGAGTTGGGGATCTGTTGAAGAACAATTCCGGCAACAACCGTGTCGCTGTATTCGCTGGTCACCGCGCCCAAGACAAGGCCCGCTGACACGAGCGCGTTTTGGGCCTGGGTTTGTGTCAGACCCACCACGTTGGGAACCGACACGTTATGCGGTCCCCTGGAAACGGTCAAGCCCACCGTGGCACCGTAGGCGACATGCGTGTTGGCGGCAGGTGACTCGCTTATCACCGCGCCCGCAGCAACGAGGTCGCTGTATACGAGACTGACCGTTCCCACCACAAGCCCCACCGAAGTCAGTGCGGTCTGTGCGGCGGCCTGCGCCAAGCCAACCACATTGGGAACCGCACCGCCCGCCTTTACGGCACCGGAGACTGCAACCGCGGAAACGGAGCCTCCCAGCGCATCCGACAGCACCAACTCGGAGCAGGTCAACGGGTGGGCACCGATGGCGATTGTTGCAGAGGTCGTCAGGCTGAGGCTTGCAAGGAAACCCGATGAAATCACATTCTGGTTGAACCCCGTGACGACAATCCGGGCGGTGCCCGCTTCGGGGAAGCTGAAGGAGACGTCCTTTCCTGCAGCCGTCGCGCTGGCCCCGGCGGTGACATCGTCCAAGCTGAGCGCCCTACTGTCGAAAGACAGGTCAAACTGTGCGGCGACGACATTTTCCCCTGAACCGGAACTCAGCGTCACGGGAATCACGGTGGCCGTATTGGCACCCGCTACGGAGGACTGGCCCACTGTCAGGGTCGCCGCCCAAACCGGGCCGCCTGTCAACAGGAGAAATGCCCCGAGGCCAAGTCTGAAGAAAGTCATAATCTCCTGACATCCTTGCCTTGTTACTGGTGCCACCATGTTCCACAATCGACTGCAGTGGGGAGCATGCACCTCCCGCCACAGCGTGGCTGCCCCCCTCGAAGGGGTGAC
>CAIJOU010000566.1 GCA_903822375.1 Candidatus Hydrogenedentota bacterium | reverse complement strand
GTCGAGCATTTCCAGGAACGAGATGTCGGTTGAGACGCCCTTAGCGGGGTAAACGGCAAAGCTGCCCGGCGCGCCGGGGCCTTTTTGGCGCCACACTTTGAGTGTCACATCTATCGTACCGCCGTCCATTACTTGTAACTCCTCTGCGTCAGGTGAACTTCGTCAAAAGTGAGCGGTTCCTGGTTGCGCACGGGCGTGCGGTCCGGCCCGGCATACTCCCACGCGGCCACATGGCAGAAGTTCTCATCGTCACGCTTGGCCTCGCCGTCCGGCGTCTGGGATTCTTCCCGGAAATGACCGCCGCAGGATTCGGTCCGCTCCAGTGCGTCGCGCACCATCAGTTCGGCGAATTCCAGGAAATCGGCGGCGCGCAGCGCGCGCTCGAGCACCTGGTTGAAGTCCCCCGGTTCACCCGGCACGTTCACGTTGTTCCAGAACTGCTCGCGGATTTCGGGGATTCTTGCCAGCGCCTCCCGCAGACCGGCATCATTGCGGCCCATGCCGCACTTGTTCCAGAGCAGCAGCCCGAGTTCGCGGTGGATGTCATTGACGGTGCGCTTGCCGCGCGTCTTCATCACCCGGTCAATCCGCTCTTTGGCGTCCTTTTCGGCCGCCTTGGCTTCGGGCGCGTCGCCGGCAACCTTGGCGGGTCCGGCCTGCGCCAAATAATCACCAATGGTGTATGGGATTACGAAATAGCCGTCGGCCAGGCCCTGCATGAGCGCGCTCGCGCCGAGACGGTTGGCGCCGTGGTCCGAGAAGTTGGCCTCGCCGAGCACATGCAGCCCCGGAATGGTGCTCATGAGGTTGTAGTCCACCCAGAGTCCGCCCATAGAGTAATGCACCGCCGGGAAGATGCGCATGGGCCGCCGGTAGGGGTCCTCGTCCACGATCCGCTCGTACATCTCGAACAGGTTGCCGTACTTCTCCTCAATCGAAGCCTTGCCGTCGCGCGCCAGCGCGTCGCGGAAATCGAGATAGACCGCGTTGCCGCCCTCCACGCCGCGCCCGGTATCACAGACCGCCTTGGCGTTGCGCGAGGCCACGTCGCGCGGCACCAGATTGCCGAAGCTGGGATACTTCTCCTCCAGGTAATAATCGCGATCGGCCTCGGGAATCTGGTCGGGCGGCCGCCGGTCACCGGCCTTGCGGGGCACCCAGATGCGTCCGTCGTTGCGCAGGCTCTCGCTCATCAGCGTGAGCTTGGACTGAAGATCGCCGTGGACGGGAATGCAGGTGGGGTGGATCTGCGTATAGCACGGGTTGGCCATGCAGGCGCCGCGCTTGTAGGCCTGCCAGGCGGCGGACACGTTGCAGGTCTTGCCGTTGGTGGACAGGTAGAAAACGTTGCTGTACCCGCCCGTGGCAAGCACCACCGCATCACCGGTGTGCGACTCGAGCGCGCCCGTGATCAGGTTGCGGCAGACAATGCCCACGGCCCGGCCGTTGACCACGATGAGGTCCATCATTTCTCGGCGGGGAAACAGCTTGACGCGGCCGTTGGCGCTTTCCTTCATGAGCGCGCCGTAGGCGCCGAGCAGCAGTTGCTGGCCCGTCTGCCCGCGCGCGTAGAAGGTGCGCGACACCTGCGCGCCGCCAAAAGAGCGGTTGTCCAGGTAGCCGCCGTATTCGCGGGCGAAAGGGACTCCCTGCGCCACGCACTGGTCGATGATGGCCGTGCTCACCTCGGCCAGGCGGTGCACGTTCGCCTCGCGGGCGCGGTAATCACCGCCCTTGATGGTGTCGTAGAACAGGCGGTGCACGCTGTCGCCGTCGTTCTGGTAGTTCTTTGCCGCGTTGATGCCGCCCTGGGCCGAAATGCTGTGGGCCCTGCGCGGCGAGTCATTGATGCAGAAGGTATGGACGTTGTAGCCCAGTTCGGCCAATGACGCCGACGCCGACGCCCCGGCAAGGCCCGTGCCCACCACCAGCACGGTGAACTTGCGCTTGTTCGCCGGGTTGACCAGCTTCATCTCGTGGCAGTGGCGGGTCCATTTTTCGGCGAGCGGACCGCCGGGTATTTTCGCATTGAGCATCATTGCATGGCTCCCGTGGAGGTCAGGACAGAAGATGGGCCTTGAGCAGCACATACAGGGGAATTGACATGAACCCCAGCGCCACCAGCGCACCCAGGGCGCGGGCCGTGAAATCGGCGCCCGTTGTCACCCGGTCGGCCAGAATGCCCAGCGTCACCCAAAGACTGGCGAGCAGATGACTGAAATGGAGCCCGACGGCCCACATCGCGAGCATGTAGAGCCCCGAATGCACCGGGTCCGCAAAACTGTTGAACACCACCCCGTACAGTCCCAGACTCTCGCCGTGAACCATAGAGCGGACCCCCGTCTTGTTGGCGAAGGTGAAGTCATACACGTGAAGCGCGGCGAAACACAGGATGAGCAGCCCCGTGTAAATCATGGTGCGCGTGCCCAGCCCCCTGTGTGCGCGCCGCGCGGTGACAGCGTATCGGCCCAGCGGGGCCGCACCAAGGCTGAGCAGCTTGAGCCATACCGTCAACGTGACGTGGGCCACCAGCGAGGAAAGGATCACCAGACGTATAAAGGAAAGCAGCGGGCCCAGCGCCTGCAGGTGCGCGGCATAGGCGTTGAACGTTTCCGGGCCCGCGAAGAGCAGCAGGTTTCCGCCCAGGTGCCCAAAGATGAACAGCACCATGACCAGTCCCGAAAGGGTCGCCGCCAGTTCCATCACCACCGTTGTCGTCAGCAGGTTCTTCCACGAATGAGTGTCGGTCATGTTCATGTATCCCGGCCGGGTTGAGCACGCGCCCGAGAAATGCGACGGGCGCGGCGGGGTCATCACAGGACTCCGGCGCCGCGCCCGTCCTTTTCTCGGGTTGGTCGCCGGAAGCATAACAGGAAAAAATTCCTTACTTCAACTTCTAAGGAAAAAATTCTCTATATCGCAGCGGGCGCGCATCAGTCCGCCCGCTGCCGGTGCAGGCCTGGTTCCACCGCGGCGGTCATCGCGGCAACATCCAAACTGCCGCCCAGAAACTCCGCCATGGCGCGCGCCGTGCCGGCGGGCCGGGCAATCGTGTCCCGGTGCTCCACATGGAGCACGCGGATGTTTGGCTGCACTGCGAGCCATCCTTCCACCTGCCACAGATGCTTTCGGTAGAGCGCGCCCATGCGCCGGTCATCGGCCGACGGATCGGCCACCGGAATATCCCGGCGCACCAGCATCGCCCGCTGCGACGCAAGCACCTCGGACAGCGCACGCCGGATGAAGATGACCCGGTAGGCGTGGTCCGGGGGCAGTTCACCGAGAAGGAAGGAAATCACCTTCACGGCCTTTCCCTCCGCCAGAGGCACCCAGTCCTTGTCGTCCGCCAATCGCTTCACACGGTCGAATTCGAAGTAGCCTTTTGGATTATCGTCATCGGCCGCCCGTATTTCGTCCGCGAGCAAGGGCATTCCCCCGGCAACAAGCATCCTCATGAGCATGGAGGTGCCCGAGCGCGGCAGTCCGGAAACTACCGTCACAAACGAAAAGGCGGCGCCGCCGCCCGGAGCAGATCGGTCATCATTGGCATTGTGCAAAACGGTCAAGCCTTGTTTCTTGAGCGTCCGGCGCCCGAGTTGGCAGGCGCACACGGAGGCTGCCAATAGAATAGGGGGCGCGGGGGGCGCTTGTCCATAGTTGAAACTCCTGAGATTTTATGTCATTCCCGGTGGGACAACATATACAAAAGCATGCCCCGAAACAGCCGCGCCGCCCCGAAACTTCGGTGCGGCGCGGAAAAGGTTCTGACCATCGGTTCAGGCGGTGCGGCTGAGGCGTTCCTCTATCTGGATGATGCGGCGGTTCAGGAACTCCATGAGCTTCTCATGCAGTTCCTTGTTGGCCGCGGCGACCAGGGAGAGATGGTTGGTCTCGCTGCTGTCCAGCAGCAGTACGCTGTCAAAACTCTTGCCGTAGGCGTCGGTGACGGTGCATCCCGCCTCCTGTGCGATCAGCAGCGACGCGGCAAGGTCATAGGGGGCGATGCCAATCACGCGTCCGGCACCCGCACGCTGGAAGATATCGCGCACCCGCTCGGGAATGTCGCGGAAGTAACGGTTTGCCACGTCAACGCAGGCATCAAGCTGGTCGGTCAGCAGCCGTGTCAGGCTGAAGGCGGTGCTGTTGCAGGAGAAAAAGCCGCCCTTGAGACTGGAAACGTCAATCAGTCGGGCCGTGGTCGGGAAGATAAGTTCTGCCGGTCGGGCGGGAACGGTCATGGACCAGGTCAGCGTGTCGAGATTCGCGTTTCCGGACAGCTTAATCTTGCGCGACTGCCCCAGGGCGGTGATGCGCGCACCCTTGCCGCGCTCGGCCACGAAGGCGCGGTCGCCCAGGATTTCCATCACGCATGCGTTGTCGACATCGGCCATGGTGGGCCGTTCAATCACGCGGGTGCTCGCCACGGAGACGACACAGCCCTCAAAGCCGCTCTTGGCCGAACGGCTCCCGTCAATTGGGTCGACCACCAGCAGATGCTTCGGCTTGTCCGAGGTAAAAGTGGTGTATCCCGAATCCTCGGAATAATAGGCAACGGGCTGGCCGGCCCGCTTCAGGAACATCAACAGCGCCTTTTCGGCGATGCGGTCAAGCTGGAATGTGACGTCGCCGCTGACGGCCGTATCAACGATTTCACGCCCCTTGATGGCCCGGGCTGACGGTTCAACGGCTTCCTTTATGGCCACGGCAAGGTCCGAAAGGAACTTTACCGAAAGGGGGGCCACATTCGATTTGGGTGCAGGCGTTGGCGCGGGTGCAGGCGCCGCTTTTGCCTTGGACGGCGCGGCGGCAGGCTGTTTTGCCGGGACGGGCGGCTTGACCGCCACGGAGGCGGCCTTCGCAGTCACCGACTTGGCCGCAGGTTCCGGTTTGGTCGGAACAGCGCGGGGAACGCTCTTCTTTGGGGGAGGCGGCGCGGGTTTGGCAGGTTTTGCCTTGGGTACGACCCCCTTGCCGGCAACGGGCTTGGGCGTCACTGGCTTGGCAGGTGCCGCCTTGGCCTTTGGGGCAACAGTCTTGGACTTGGGTACAGGTTTGGCCTTCGCGACGGGCGCCTTGGCCTTTTTCGCGTTGTCCGCCTTTGACTTGTTGCCTTTGTCCGGTTTGGACTTCACCGTCTGGACTTTGCTAGCTTTTTTCTTGGCCGCCCGTTCCATCCTCTGGCCCCTCTTCGGTTGAGCCGATCGGCGTAAGTTCTTGCCGTAATTGGACTAGCACGGCAGTTGTGGGTTTCACCCATCTTGAGCCGATTTTAGCACTTCCCCCCGCAAATGTCCAGCATTTTCTTTCGCAAACCCCCGTTTTTCCACAAAGGCGGGGCGAATTGGCCCAAACGTGAAGGTAGTGGAGGAGATGACCGGACGAGAAGTCGAAAGGTCAGGTCAGCATGCCCGTTCGAGGATGCCGCGAATGGTCTCCTCCAATTCCTGCATGCGGACGGGTTTGACCAGAACGGCCTGCACAGTGACGCTGTGAAATGTCTCCACATCGCTCGTGAAGCCCGTAAGAACTACGATGGAGATGTCGGGATTGTCGCGTTTTATCAACTGGATGGCCTCAACACCGCTCATTTGGGGCATTTCGAGGTCCATGGTCACGAGTTCATAGCGGTTGTGGCGGCATTTCTCCACCGCCTCGGCGCCATTTTCGGCGGTGTCCGTTTCAAATCCGTGCGCACGAAGCCACTTGTCCATGGCATTTCGCACTCCGGGCTCATCATCAACAATAAGAATCACCTCTACTTACCCCTCTTTGAAATCAGAACGCCGCAACCTCCGGCGTTACGCTGATTCACTGGTCCATTATACCGTATATTCTTTTGCCCTGCCCCATTCTTTCTTGGATAGGATAGAGACCCGCCTGACGCGAAAAGACTGACACAGGGGGCTTGCGCCGGTGCCCGTTGGTCCGCTAGACTGGCCACGACTGGACGCGTGGGGACGCCCTGTCCGACTTTGAATAAAGAACCCTAGGGATTCACGCGATATATTTATGGAAAAGCCGCTGATACTTCTGACCAACGACGACGGCATTCGCGCGCCGGGCCTCGCCGCGCTGGCGCAGGCACTGGATTCACTGGGAGAGGTGTGGGTATTTGCGCCGGACCGCCAGAACAGCGCCGTGGGGCACGGCGTGTCACTGCATCGGCCGCTTCGGGTGGAACCTTTTGCGCCGCGCTGGTTTATGGTTGACGGCACGCCCACGGACTGCGTCATGCTGGCGGTGCGGGGGCTGTTGCCGAGGCGTCCCTTCTTGGTGGCGTCAGGCATCAACTGCGGGGCCAATCTGGGCGATGACGTCACCTATTCCGGCACCGTGGCCGGGGCCTATGAGGGAATGCTGCTGGGGTTGCCATCCTTTGCCATATCCAACGTAAGCTACCAGCCCCGGCTTTGGGAACCGGCAGGCCGGGTGGCCGCGCGGGTAGCCGCGCACATATTGCAGAACGGCCTCCCCCCGGAGGTCATGCTCAACGTGAACGTGCCGGACTGTCCCGACGAGGAACTGGCGGGCCTGTCGGTGACGCGCATGGGGCGCCGGAATTACCAGGATGAGATTGTCGAGCGGCAGGACCCTCGCGGAGGCCGCTACTTCTGGATCGGCGGGGCGTTGCCCGACCATTACGCCGAGACGGGAACGGATTTCGCGGCAATTGAGGCGAACCGGGTGAGTGTTACCCCCCTGTGCCGCGACATTACCGCGCACGGATGTCTGGAAGGCTTGCGCACCGCCTTGGAATCCTCCTGAACCAGAGAGACCTTCCCGGCGCGTCAGAACTGGTTCTTGAAGCCCTCCACGCCCTCTCCCAACTCCTCCGCCTCCTCCCAATAGGTGGATTCGGCGGGCAGCCAGGTCCGCTTGAGCGGGTCATCTCCACGGCGCAGGCGCATAATCAGACTGGTGGGGGTGATGATCAGACACCATGCCACGGTCAGGAAGACGCGGCTCATCACCCAGTTCAACACCTCGGCAAGTTTCATCCAAACGATGAAGACCGGCTGTAACACCCGCGGAGCGGCCAGTCCAAGCACTGCAAACAGCGCTCCGACCACGAAGAACCAGACTGGAAACGCGCTGAAATGATGAATCGCCCAGCGCAACAGGCCCAGCACGCAGAAAGCGGCCGCCATCACGAGGCCGAATTTGCGCTGTTCAACGCGGCTACTGGTGTCAGGCTTTACCATGGTCGTGCCATCTCCGGACCTCAGTCCAGTTCAAATTCCGTTTTCCAGTCGAACTCGTCCTTCCAGGGCTCCTGCCGGGTCTTGTCGAGCACAAAAGAGCCCAGACTCAGGTAGTCCATGTGGGTCCGCATGAAACAGGTGTAGGCCTCCTCGGGCGTGCAGACGATGGGCTCACCGCGCACGTTGAAGGACGTGTTAATCACGATGGGACATCCGGTCTTGGCATAGAACGCATTAATCATGTCGTAATAGGCGGGATTATCGTTCCGCTCGACGGTCTGGATGCGGGCAGAGTTGTCCACATGGGTGATTGCCGGAACGCTGGACCGGACCACTTTGAGTTTTTCGAAACCGCGCGTTGCCTTTTCTTCATCGCTGAGCGCGCGCAGATGTTGCGGGAGCACATCGGCCACAAGGAGCATGTAGGGGCTTTCATGGCCGCGCAAGTCGAACCATTCGCCGGCCTTGTCGGCCAGCACCGACGGGGCGAAGGGACGGAAGGACTCGCGGAATTTAATCTTAAGGTTGAGTACAGACTGCATTTCGCGGGAACGCGGGTCGCCCAGAATGCTGCGCGCACCCAGCGCGCGCGGGCCAAACTCCATGCGGCCCTGAAACCAGCCCACGACTTTTTGCGAGGCGATCAGGTCCGCCACGACACCGGGCACGTCTTCGGGCTTGTGTCGGGTATAGGGAACGCGGCGCGCATCCAGAAAGGCCTGAATCTCGTCATCCGGGTAGTCGGGCCCGAGATAACTGGCCTTTTGCCGGCGCGAATCGGGAACGCGGGGGTTCCCCAGGATCTGGTGCCATGCGAACAGGGCGGCACCGGCGGCGTTGCCTCCGTCACCGGCGCAGGGCTGAATCCACAGGTCCTCGAAGGGACTCTCGCGCAAGAGGCGGCCGTTGGCGACACAGTTGAGCGCCACGCCGCCGGCCAGACAGAGCTTCTTCATGCCCGTTTCCTGGTGCACGTGCCGGGCGATGTTGAGCATCACCTCTTCGGTGACAACCTGGACGGAGCGCGCCAGGTCCATTTCCCGTTCGGTTATTTTGGACTCTGGCCTGCGCTCGGGGCCGCCGAACAGCGCGCCAAAGCGCGCGTTGGTCATCCGGAGCCCTGAGCAGTAGTCGAAGTATTTCATGTTGAGGCGGAACGAGCCGTCTTCGCGGATATCGATCAATTCGCGCTTGATGACGTCCACATAGCGCGGTTGGCCGTAGGGGGCAAGCCCCATGAGCTTGTACTCGCCGCTGTTGACCCGGAACCCGGTGAAATAGGTGAAGGCGGAATAGAGCAGTCCCAGCGAGTGCGGGAAATTGATCTGCTTCAGAATCTTGACACGGTTGCCCTGGCCGACACCATAGGCCGTGGTGGCCCATTCTCCGACGCCGTCCACGGTGATGAATGCGGCCTCCTCCCAGGGACAGGGGAAGAAGGCGGACGCGGCATGGGACAGGTGGTGGGTGGAGAAGAGGATCGGACCCTTGAATCCGAGTTCCTTGCGGATGGTGCCCCGCATGAACAGCTTTTCCTTGAGCCAGGAGGGCATCTGCTCATAGAAGGAGCGCAGACCGACGGGCGCGTTCGCCAGATAGGTCATTAGCAACCGCTCGAATTTTACAAACGGCTTGTCATAAAAGACGACATGGTCGACGTCCTCGATGCCGATGCCGCCCTGGCGCAGGCAGAACTCAATGGCCTCCCCCGGGAATCGCGGATCATGCTTCTTGCGCGAAAAGCGCTCCTGCTGGGCGGCGGCGGTGATATCACCGTCCTTGATCAGCACGGCGGCACTGTCGTGATAGAAGGCGGAAATGCCCAATAGATTCATGTTGCAACCCCGTTCACCGCAATTAACTTACGGATTGTAGTGGTGTGTCCCCAATGAGTCAAACCGCCGCAGTTTGCGACGCCCCATCTCCCCGGCAGCCCGATGAATGAATGTGCGTGGCGCATCAGTGAAAAATCCCGTTGACCGGCCCGGTCACCGCGGGGGATAATTGCCGCCAGGGCGCGGAGGCCTGACGGAGATTTGACATGGACTATCGCATCGAAAAGGACACCATAGGCGAGATGAAAGTGCCGGCGGACCGGTACTACGGCTGCCAGACGGCGCGCTCGCTGGAAAATTTTAAGATTGGCGGCGAGCGCATGCCGCGCGAACTGATCCGCGCGCTGGGAACGCTCAAAAAAGCGGCCGCCATCGTGAATGAGCGCATGGGCCTGCTGGACCCGAAACTGTCGGCGGCCATGCGCGATGCGGCCGACGAGGTCATCTCGGGCAAACTGGACGACCATTTTCCGCTGGTCATCTGGCAGACGGGCAGCGGCACGCAGACGAACATGAACGCGAACGAGGTCATCTCGAACCGCGCGATTGAGATGCTCGGCGGCGAAATGGGCAGCAAGAAGCCCGTCCACCCGAACGACCACGTGAACATGTCGCAGTCGTCCAATGACACCTTCCCCACGGCGATGAGTATCGCCGCGGTCGAACAGGTCCAGCACCGGTTGCTTCCGGCGCTGCGGCTGCTGCACACCGTGCTGCTCGAGAAGGCGGAGGCGTACAAGGGTATCATCAAGATCGGGCGGACCCATCTGATGGACGCCACGCCGCTGACGCTGGGGCAGGAGTTTTCGGGCTACGCCCGGCAGGTGGCGAACGGCATTGCCCGGGTCAGCCAGACCCTGCCGCTGCTCGCCGAACTGGCCATCGGCGGCACGGCGGTGGGTACGGGACTCAACACCAAGGTGGGCTACGCCGAGGCCATGGCCGAGGTGATTTCGTCGCTGACGGGACTGAACTTCACGTCCGCGCCGAACAAATTTGAGTCACTGGCCGCGCACGACGCGATGGTGATGACGCACGGTGCGCTCAAGACGCTGGCCGCGTCGCTGATGAAGATCGCCAACGACGTGCGCTGGCTGGGCAGCGGACCGCGCTGCGGCTTGGGCGAACTGCAACTGCCGGAGAATGAGCCGGGTTCGTCGATCATGCCGGGCAAGGTGAACCCCACCCAGAGCGAGGCGATGACCATGGTCGCGGTGCAGGTAATGGGCAACGACGTCACCGTGAACTTCGCCGGGGCCTCCGGCAATTTTGAATTGAACGTGTTCAAGCCGGTGATTATCTATAACGTGCTGCAATCCATCCGTTTGCTGGCGGATGCGGCCGACTCATTCCGCGAGAACTGCGTGGACGGCATTGTTCCCGATGAAAAGCGGATTCGGGAGCACCTGAACAACTCCCTCATGCTCGTGACGGCGCTGAACCGGCGCATCGGCTACGACAACGCCGCCAAGATCGCCAAGACGGCCCACGCCAACGGCACGACGCTCAAGGAGGAGGCCGTGAAATCGGGCCTGCTCACGGCGGAGGAATTCGACGTGGAGGTCGATCCCTCGAAGATGATTGGACCGTCGGCATAGCGGCAAATTCGAGCGACATTGTTGCCGGGCAAGAGCCTTGAAAAGCGCGCAAACCGAATGTCGGGCATGTCTTTAATTCCCCTTTGAAGGGGGTGGCCCGAAGGGCCGGGGGATGTTTAGCCTTTGAGACAACCTGACCGGGACGCACATCCCCCGCCGCTTGCGGCACCCCCTTCAAAGGGGGACTTAAGACATGCCGCTATCCATAATCGCACACAAAACGTATCTCCTTGTGGCCCAACTTTAGACACGCAT
>CAIJOU010000565.1 GCA_903822375.1 Candidatus Hydrogenedentota bacterium | reverse complement strand
CCTTGATGCTAACGTCCGCAAGCGCTCACAAAAAGGCGCGACCGTCGAAGACCGCAGTAACCGCGGGTGATAGCGACCTGTCTGAGAATGGGAAGAATAGGACGTATATCCTGAAAAGGAAAATGGGAAACTCGCCAGAGCGCAGCAAGTGACGTAAGCTCAAGGTCATGGATGCGTTGGCGGCCTTGATTTGTCCTAACCCTGCGGGTGAGTTGAAAAACAGCCCCGAATACCCATCTGGATCATGGCCTGTGGACACCCCGGGCGGTCGATTTTACGCCGAATGGGATGACCAGTCACCCGTCACCCGCGAGGGCCAGTTGATCTTCTTTTTTCAGTTCCTACAGGCTGGCGGACGGTGGGAGGAGTTTCTGCGTGAATGTCCACTCCACTACACCGGCAACCGCGGCAGCGGCGCGATCAATGTCATGGGCACCGTGCTGCTCAGCGTGCTGAGCGGCCACTGGCGCTATGCCCATATCAACGGTGTGCGCGGCGATGGCGTCAACCCAGGGTTGTTAGGAATGGACGGTACCGTCAGCGAGGATGCCGTGCGCCTGGCCATGCGCCGGATCGAGGAAAAGGCCGGACTTGACTGGCTCTCGACACAAATGCTCGGCAGCATCTCGCCAGCGTTGTGCCTGCCGTGGATTCTGGATGTGGACGTCACCGTCAAGCCTCTCTACGGCCGCCAGCAGGCAGCGGAGATTGGCTACAACCCGCAAAAACCCGGACGACCAAGTCACGTCTATCACAGTTATTTTGTCGCCAACCTGCGCATCAGTCTCGGTGTGGAAGTTCGTCCCGGCAACGAACATGCCGCCGCCAAGGGACTTCCCGGGCTCTGGCAAACCCTCGAAAAGCTGCCCCGCCACCAATGGCCCACCTTTGTGCGCGGAGACTGCGGCTACGGCAGTGAGGCTGTCATGTTAGAATGTGAAGGGCGCGCCCTGCCCTATTTATTCAAACTGCGCCACACTGCCAAGGTCAGGGATCTGGTCAACCGCATGATGCGCCAGGGCGCACTCTGGCAGGACTGCGGCGACGGTTGGCAAGCACTGGAAAGCACCATACGGCTCAGCGGTTGGACACGCGTGCGGCGCGTCATTCTCGTGCGCGAAAGTCCCTCCCGCGCCCCCATGGCAGTGAGCGGCAAAGCCCGTCGAGGAAAGGACAGGCAGCAATTACTGCCTAACGCCAAAGGCACGGAATGGGACGCAACAGCCACTCCCTGGTGCGGCAAGATCTCAGCGCTCGTTACTTCGTTAGATGAGGGGGTTTTCCCCACCCAAGTCATGCCCAAGCACTACCGCGACCGCGCCGACTCCGAAAACGTCTTTGGCGAACTCAAGAACCAATGGGGCTGGAATGGTTTTACCTCGAGCAAACTCGCGCCTAGCCGGTTGATGGCCAACCTCGTCGCACTTGTTTACAACTGGTGGACCCTCTATATGCGCTTTTACGACGAAGAGCACCACCGCGAAGCCATCCGCAGCCGCCCCATGCTCATGGCCGGAGTCGGGCGACAGGTCCAAAGTGGTGGTCGGCGCACTGTCAGGGTGAGTGTCATGCACGACAAAGGGGATCTTATCGCCCACGCGGTGACACAGATCAGCAACGAGTTGCATCACATCCGCGCCATCACGGAGCGATGGACTGTGGATCAACGATGGACCCTCCTGCTAACCCGACTTCTGCGGCGCTGGCTGGGTGGTAAATGGCTTCCCGGCCTGCCGGACGAAGCAGAAATACTGCTCAGTGGATGAAAAACCGCCAGCCAGCCATAGCCCGAGTCAAACCCACGCCGCAGCACAAGCGCGACGCTCAATGACTGCTCCCATTTTCCTTTTCAGGATAATGGCCAGAGAAGCCACTTCATGGAATCTTAAATTGGTTCTACTGTCACACCTTAGGAAAACCCGGGAGCACGGGTCTAAAATTGTCAGAGTCTTCGAATGCTTCAACAAGCGTGCCAAGCGCAGCGATAGTATGACAGCCCTTGGAGTGCTTGAGGAAGTGGCCGATATTGCCGTCTCATACTCCGGAACAGGTGCCATCAACTCCGCCTTGATTGCAGCGGAAAGGAAGATCGAGCATCATGAGATGACCTCCATAGGCTGTCTGCATGAACTGGCGTTGCTTTTGGACAACCCCAAGGCCGCCATGTT
>CAIJOU010000564.1 GCA_903822375.1 Candidatus Hydrogenedentota bacterium | reverse complement strand
TAGAAGTGACTGCCGAGTCCCAGAAGCAGCAGAACGATGACCGTGATACCAGAGGTGGAAAACTTGGCTTTTGGGGGCCTCATTACCGTCCAAGTGGCTGTGTCGCCGATGGTCTCTGGAGAATCGTCCGGGGGAGTTGTAAAACTGTACGCTATGGGTGCGGTCCTAAGCACCGTTGGCCCATGCTGCATGCCCTGTTTTGCCTTGACGGCGCTGTCCCTTGCAAGGAAAGTGGCGGGGTTCATCCGGACGGTCGGGTCCTCGGGTCGGACTGTGGGGGACGCGGGTGCTGCGGTCTGGATGGAAGCCCTCAGGGCCGCAGCGAATGCATGTCCGTCGGGGTAACGGTCCTGAGGCGCCTTGGCAAGGGCTTTCATGACGGTCTGGCTGAGCGTTTCGTTGATGGAGAAATTCAGCTCATGCGGCCGCGGCGGGTCTGTCTTGATAACGTGGTGCATGATGGTGGAGGACGCCGCCCCGGTGAAGGGCAGTTCCCCCGTGAGCAGTTCATAGAGGACTATTGCTAGGGAAAAGAGGTCCGAACGGCCATCCACGCGTTGTCCCATGAACTGTTCGGGACTCATATAGGTGGGGCTGCCTATCAGCATGCCCTCTTGGGTGAGGGTGGAGTCGATGACATGGGCGACACCGAAATCGGCCAGTTTCGGCGGGCCGTTGTGGGGAAGGAGGATGTTGGCCGGCTTGATGTCCCGGTGGACGACGCCGTGACGGTGGGCGAAGGCGAGGGCTTCGGCAAGGATGGCGACCAGTTCCACCGATTCTTCCGTGGAGAAGCGCGGGCCTCTGGCAATGCGCGCGCCGAGGTCCAAACCGTCCACATATTCCATCGCGATAAACGCGGTGCCGTCCTGCTCCCCAACATCATAAACGGTGACAATGTTGGCATGGTTGAGCATGCCGGCCACGCGGGCTTCGCGAAAGAAGCGTTCAAGGGTGTCCGGGGAGGCACCCGGTCCGGCAACGAGGTCCCGCCGTGCTGTCTTTATGGCCACTCGGCGTCCGAGTTTGGGGTCGCGCCCCTCGTAGACGACGCCCATTGCACCGTGGCCGAGTTCACGCACTATTTGATAACGCCCGAGCTGATTCGGAACTGGAGAGTCTGTCATGGTAAGCGAGGTCTGTCCGTATTGGGTTGCGAATATGCAGGATCATAGAAGCGATGCGGCGGCCAGTCAAGTTGGGCTAAAGTTGCCAATGAGGTCGAAGAAGGAGCAACGATATGACCGCGACCGGGCTGCAGTCGCCCTAGCTCAAAAGTCTGCGCACTGACGCGAAGATACTCTGGAGCAGTTCAGGTTTTCATCGGGGCCGTCGGCGTGTTTGGGCGTCAATCACTGGGCGGGTTTAGCCTCATCCTTCAGGAAGCCGTCGAGGAAGACTTCCTTAAGTGTGTTGAAACGGGCCTCAAAAGGGGTGTCCGTACCGCCTATCAAGGCACGATCGTTGGTCGCCATGCCGATTTCGAGCAGCACCGCGCCGTGAATCCCGGCCCAGAGCGTTGCCGCAACGAGCGCGGGTTCGGTGTATTTCGCTTTCAGGGAGCCGCGTTCAATGGCGTTTTTGACGACGACATGCAGCACAGAAAGCAACTGCCTCTCGAGGGGCGTGTGCTGGTGTTCATGCAATTCGCGGTCCTGCTCGGCCCAGGCGGGCGGCGGTACGAGCATCAGGCGGTAGTGGTTGGGATGGGCGATGCCCCAGGCCGCATAGCGCCGCGCCATCTCGACCAACTGTTCGACGGGGTTTTCCAGCGTGAACTCTTCCAGCAGGTGTTCGCGCAGGTCTTGTGAATCCCTGCGGATGATTGCCCGGACCAGTGCTCCTTTATCCTTGAAATACTGGTAGATCGTCCCTGGCGAGTATTGGACGGCCAATGCTATTTTGCGCAACGTCACCGCTTCGTAGCCTTCACGGACGAACATTTCGCGGGCAGCATCCATGATGCGTTCGGTCAATTCCGCCCGTTCGCGGTCCCGGCGGAGTTCTGAAACGGAGGGTTGACTTTCCGCAATATTCTCATTCATAATCGCCTCCTGAACAGCGTTTAGAGTATACACGGCGTTTAAAATGCGTTCAATTCATCGGGGTTTTGCTGTCAGATTCCGTGCGCTATTCTCAGTGGAGCCGGGCCGGATTCAAGAATTGCTCAGCGTGCGCGCTCGGAGTCTGATATTGCAGAAACCGGCGGATTCATTCAAATCGTTTCGATGGTTGTGTGTCGTCAAACCCAGAGGAGCGGGAATCATGAGAAGACGCGGTTTTACTCTGATCGAACTGCTGGTTGTGATTGCCATCATCGGGATTCTGGCGGCGATTCTCCTGCCCGCATTGGCGCGTGCGCGCGAGGCGGCCCGGCGGTCTTCGTGCCAAAACAACCTGAAACAGTGGGGTTTGGTATACAAGATGTATGCGGGAGAATCTAAGGGGCAGAACTTTCCGCCGGTGCAGCTTGGCTATCTGCCGCACATTCCGCGGGGCGAGAACTCGTATACCGTCCTTGACCTTGGACCGAGAGTCCCCTCCATTTACCCGGAATACCTGACCGACCCCATGATTGTGTTCTGTCCCTCCGCCGCAAGGTTCGGCGAGGCCGTAAGGCGGGCCAAATATCCGAACGGCTCCTGGTGCTTCAACCTGATCGGATGGAGTGACCAGTGCGCAAGGGCCATTGATGACAACTACCTGTACTTGGGCTGGGTGTTCGACCGGATCGACGAAAGATACGGGTTGACGGGGCTTTCAGATTTGGCGTCGGTCTTTTCCCTTATCGGTGGGGACCTCACGGGCATTGACACCACCGTCAGTGGGCCCACACAGATGGCAAAAGGCTTTCTTTCGCTGGTTCAGCAGAATGTTGCCGCGCTGGCCAGCAACAATGACGCCCGGTTAATGGCCGTCGCCGACGGCGATGTCACCTCGGACGCGCTTCAGGGGATTGGGAACGGCGGCTCGAAGACAATCTACCGCCTGCGTGAAGGCATCGAGCGCTTTCTTATCACGGACATCAACAATCCCGGCGCGGGCGCCATGGCGCAGAGCAGCGTTTTCATCATGCTGGACCAGGTGGCGACCGATGCGGGCTATTTTAACCACATTCCGGGCGGAAGCAATGTGCTGTACATGGACGGCCATGTGGAGTTTATCCGCTACCAGGAACATAACGGCACGGCGCCTGTGACCGGCCCTGTTGCGAATGTCTGCGGGGTGCTGTTGCGGTTGATGAATCAACCAAACGCGGATTCGGAAACCTGGTTTAATTGACGGTTCTGCCGGGATGCCGGCTCGGTTGACGGTTCGGGCGCAATCAGTTGCCGTCCTGGTTGAACGGCCTGCGCACGGTCAGCGGCAATGCCGTAAGAGTTTCGAGCGTCTACGTTCCCTTGTTGAGTTGAACTCCGGGAACGCCCAAAAGGCATATCCGCAACTGTAATCTGTTGAGGACTGGTTTAACAGCGACCGCTTTGTAAGAGGAGTCACCGAAATCATGAGAAAGAGAGGATTCACACTGATTGAGCTGTTGGTTGTCATTGCCATCATCGGGATTCTGGCGGCGATTCTGCTGCCGGCACTGGCCCGCGCGCGGGAGGCGGCGAGGAGGTCCAGTTGCCAGAATAACTTGAAACAGTGGGGGCTTGTTTTCAAGATGTACTCGAATGAGTCATCAGGCATGCGGTTCCCGCCGTTGCAGTTGGGTTCGTTTCCGGACTGGAACGGGGGCCATTCGGTGCACATTGACTGGGGTCCTCGGGTACCCAGCATCTATCCGGAGTACATGACGGACCCCATGATCGCATTCTGTCCCTCGACGGCATCACTGGGGGCGGCCGTGGAGAGAGCCAAGCGCAATGGGAAATGGTGTTTTGACCGGGCGGCGGGTGTCAACGAATGCATGGACGCCATCGACACCAGCTACATCTACCTGGGTTGGGTGATGGACCGGCTTGACAAGGAGACCACCGCGGTCGACCCGCTGGCCTCTCTTCTGGGCGCCATCCCCGGGGCCACGCTGGCCAATTATACCCCGGGCATGCAGGGGCCGGCGCAAATGGTCAATGCGATAATGCAGGGTGTCAACGGGGAAGCTATAACGGCCATTCTCGCCAATGATGATTCCCGAATCCTTGCCGCCATAGACCGCGATGTGAACGGCGATTTGTTGACGGGCATCGGCAACGGTGGCGGAAACACGGTCTATCGGCTCCGGGAAGGGATCGAACGATTCCTGATCACGGACATCAACAATGCCGGCGCAAGTTCAGTGGCGCAAAGCGGCGTGTTCGTGATGGCCGATTTCATCTCCAATGACGTTGGCGCTTTCAACCACATTCCGGGAGGCGCAAATGTGCTTTTCATGGACGGCCACGTGGAGTTCATAAAGTACCAGGGTACGGGCGGCACGCCTCCCGTCATTCGCGTTGTCGCCAATGTGCGGGGTCTCATTTCACCGACAAAATAGGTGCTTGCCAAACAACAACCCAAACAGAAGGAACGGAAAATCAAGATGAAGAAAGCAGTTCTTATTTCGGCGCTTATAGGATTGATTGCCGTGCTTGCGGCCGGATGTGCCACGACGGCCAAGGGCCCCAGCGACGAGCAGCTGATCTCGAAACGCATACAGGAATGTGTCGCAGCCATAAAGGCCAAGAACTTTGACGCGTTCAAAGGCTTTGTTTCCGCGTCCTTTGACAGTGGCGTGGTCGGCAAGCGGGACGACCTGCTGGACTATCTGAAGAATGCCGATGACGCGGGCTTTCTGGACGGCATTGAAATAGACCTGTCCGGCGCCAAGACAACCGTGACCGGGGACAAGGCGACCGTGGCCCCGGTGTTTGCAAACGGCGGTTTTGGCTCGCTCGGACTCGGTTTCGAGGGGGTCAAAGAAAAGGGCGTCTGGATGATCAGCGGCGTCGAACCGGGATTCTAGGAAACCGGTTTCACGCGGGACAAGGGTGGCACAGAGGTGACAGAAACGCGGTGAGGGCCGGTCCCTCGCCGCGTATTTTTGACCGTGTCTGTGGAACAGTCGGAAGCGGCAGGCGGGATACTTGTACGGAATCCGGTGAAAACGGCATGCTATGGGTCCGGGATATCCCGGGTGCACTAAGAAACGCCCCAAATTACAGCCGTGAAGAAACGAAGTCTGAAGCGACACACCAAGGAGCAACCATGAAGATTTCACGCCGTTCATTTATCACCACGTCGGCCGCCGCCATGGCACCCCTGATTCTGCCCGCATGCGCCACGCCCAAGAAGACCGTCGCAAACAGCATGGTCAACATGGGCTTCATTGGGATGGGCATTCAGAACCGGGGGCTTCTGGACGCCTTTCTGCACCACAAGAACGTGCGCGTTCTGGCAGTGTGCGATGTGGACACCACGCGCCGGATCGCCGCGCAGGACCGGGTGAAGGAGTATTACGCTGCACATCCGGAGATTGCCGGTCCGGAATGCAAGGCGTACACAGATTTCCGCGAGTTGATCGCCCGCAAGGACATCGACGGTGTGTGCATTGCCACGCCGGACCACTGGCACGCCATTCCCACTATTGCCGCGCTGGAAAGCGGCAAGGACGTCTATTGCGAAAAACCCCTGACCCACAGCGTCCACGAGGCCATCGCGGTGATGAACGCCGTCAAGAAGACCAAGCGCATCCTGCAAACCGGTTCCATGCAGCGTTCCATGACGGAATTCCGCGTGGCCTGCGAGATTGTCCGCAACGGCATGATCGGAAAGGTGGATCGCATTACGTGCCAGGTTGGCGACCCGGGACGGCCCTGTGACCTGCCCGAGGAACCGGCGGAACCGGGTCTGGACTGGAATTTCTGGCTGGGACCGGCGCCCGTGCGCCCGTACAACTCCATACTGAGCCCGCGGGGTGTCCACAAGCACTTCCCGAACTGGCGCTCCTACTCGGAATTCGGCGGCGGCGGCATTTGCGATTTTGGCGCACACCATTTTGACATTGCGCAGTGGGGCCTCGACATGGACGAAAGCGGCCCGGTTGAGTTCCGCCCGCCGGCGAAAGAAGGCGCACTTAGCGGCGCTGTGATGGTGTATGAGAGCGGCATCACGGTGACGCAGGTGAGCGAAGGGTTCAATGTCCATTTCCACGGTTCCGAAGGCGAGTCCAGGGTGAGCCGCGGGCAGTTTGAGTTCTGGCTCAAGGGGAAGAAGATTGCCGGCTTCACAAAGCGTGAGGATGGCGGCTCCCTCAATTCTGCCCTGGCATTCGTTCAGAAGGAATATCTGGACAGCGCGAAGATTAAGCTCTACGAGAGCAAGGACCACATCAAGAATTTCCTCGACTGCGTTGAATCGCGCAAGCAGCCCATCACCAGCGCGGAAATCGGCGGCCACACGGCCATCGTCTGCCACTTGGTCAACCAGGCCTATTACAATCACGCGGTCATCAAATGGGACCCCAAGAAGATGCACTTCGCCGAAGGCGGCGGCAAGCCTGAGTGGCTCACGTACGACTACCGCAGTCCGTGGAAGGTGTGAGGGTCGGAGAAGGGGGGCGGTGGCTATGAGACCCGTGAGTCGGCGCAGTTTCCTCGGCAGTCTTGCCGCGGGCGCGGCGCTGTCGGGGCTTCATGGCACCGCCTTTGGGGGGGAGGCATCGGTCCAGCCTGACACCATTCTTGCACTGGAGACGCCGGCATCGAAGATCTCCATCGGTGCCGGCGGCGCTGTGTCAGAATTTGCAGTCCGCGTGGGGGACACATGGGAACCCGTCGCCATGCAGGGTTTGGACCATGCGGGACCTGCGTGGGTCCTCAATGGTCGGACGATACCGCTCAAATCGACCGGCGCCGCCGGCAAATTCCGCGGCAAATCGGGGGCTATCGAGGTTCAAATGGTTTACAGGGCCGAGGGCAATCGTATTGCCTTGCAGGCGGGTATTCGCAACACAGGAAAGAAAACCGCGAAGGACCTTCAGGCAAGTCTGCGACTGGGCATCGATACCTACATGGAGAAGTATCCGGACTGGAATGATCGATACTTCCCAACCCTGTTGCGCTGTGAGAAGACGCACTTCTGGGGATTTTTCATGGCGCCGAACGGGCGCATCCTGACCGTGGGTTCGCCTGACCCTGTCGCATCGTGGCATCTGGAGTACAAACAGGGCCTTCATCGCATCTATACGGCCACGCTGGACCTGCTTCAGACGGGGCCTTTGCCGGCGCGGCACCCGCAGGGTCTTGACTCGCTCAAATCGGGAGAGGAAAAGCAGTGGACGGTCTATCTTGAGCCGGTCGCCCGGCTTGAGCATGTCAAACCGTGCCTCGCCGCTTCGCTTGGGGCGCCGATGATCGAGTGCGACCGGTACACGGTCGAACCGGGCGGCCAGGTGAACATAACCATATTTGCCGGCGCGCCCCGGCGGGAGGTCTATACTCCCGGCGACAAGCCCGGCCAGTATTTGTATACGGCCAAGTCAGAAAGCGGGAAGATTGCCGAGGCGCTCATCAGCGTGCGGCATCCCTGGAGCTGGTATGCAAAACAGGCGCGTGTGGAGGCGATACGCAAGCCGCAAAAGGCATCGTCGCACACGGAAAGCTGGTACGGCCTGTTCTCCGGGTTCGTGGCCCGCCGCCATTTTCCCGACCCGGCGCTCGATGCGCAGATAGAGGCAAAATTCCAGGAAATCCTTCCGCTGATGTACAACCTTGAGAAGGGCGTGCCGGTAAAGATGGAAGACCGCGTGCAGAACCATGCCTGCATGGGCGGATTACTGGCTCTGCGCCACCAGGTCACGGGTGACGTAAAGGACTTGGAGGCTGCGGCGAGGCTTGCGGACTACTTAATAGCTCGACAGGCGCCCGACGGTTCCTATCGCAGCGGCAAAACATACGGCGGCACCCATTACACATCCGTGGTCTACATCGGCAAATCCATCATGGAAATCATGGCGGAGGAGCGTAAACTTCGCGCTGAGCCCGCGTGGCGCGACCGGTACAAACGCCATTACGCCTCCGTGGAAAGCGCCATGGACGAACTCGCCAGAAGCCGCGACAATATTCAGACAGAAGGCGAACTCACCTACGAGGACGGCATGATCTCCTGCAGTTGCACGCAACTGGCGATGTTCGCGCTGCTGCAGCAGGATTCGGCGACCCGCCGGAAATACCTGGACGCGGCCCTCTATTTCGCCAATGGACACCGGTGCCTTTCTCAGATGCTGGTTCCCGACAGCCGCATGAATGGCGGCAGTCTTAGGTTCTGGGAGGCGCAGTATGACGTGCTGGCCACGCCCAACATGATGAGTTCTCCTCACGGCTGGAGCGCATGGGGCATTTACGGCCTCTGGTATCTTTACCTGCTCACGGGCGACGAAGACTGGCTTCGCCAGGCAATGAATGCGCTCGGCAGTTGCGTTCAGCTTATAGAAGCCCATAGCGGTGAATTGCGGTGGGGTTTCGTGGCGGACCCGTCCGTAACGGCAAAAGTCTTTGAGGAGGACCGGGTCCGGCCCGGAACCGGACGCTGGGTACAGCGCGTGGTTGGCGAAGAATACCTGCCCATGATCAGCGGGTGGTTTCGAGCAAAGCCCAGCACCTGGGTGACCGGGTATTGGGCGACCTTGGAAGGCCGGCAGGACGGCGGGTGCTGCGACAATGATGTCCACGAGATCTTCAAGTGTTTGGGCGAGGTCGCGTTGACCTCAGCGTATGTTCTGGAGCGTTCGGAAGGTTCCATCAGCGCGTGGAACTGCACCGTTCGTTGTGAAACTGACGGACGGTTGGTGATCGAGCCTGCTGAAGAGGTGGTGAGCCGGGTTCACTTGAACCTGCGGCACAAGAGGTTCATGGAACTCCGCTTTGCGGGCAGCCAGCCCATTGCGGGCGAGTTTGAAGGCATGCAATGGGTGGGTCCTGGCGGCGTGCCCGAGATGCTCATTCCGTTGTCCGGACCGGAGAAGCTGTGATGCTGAAAAAGACAGGTGCGATATATGACGGACGTGCCGTTTCATTCTTCGTTCCCGCCTTGTCTATGGCAGTCTTTCTATGCGGCGTATGCCTTTCCGGGTGCCTCGCGGCAGGTGATGCGGGAAGCGGGCGTTGGACTGCGGAGCGTGCCGCCGCATGGCGTTCACAGCACGGCTGGTTTGCCGGGTTCAACTATGTCCCCAGCACGGCCTGCAACACCACAGAGTTCTGGGATGCCCAGAGCTTCGACGTGCCGACCATCACCCGCGAACTCGGCTGGGCGCATGACACCGGGTTCAACTCCTGCCGCGTGTTCATCCAGCACCTCGTGTGGAAGGACAATCCGGAAGGCTTTAAGGACCGTTTCAGGCGCTTCCTCTCCATCGCCACGGAGAATGGCATCTCCGTCGTTCCCACACTGTTCGATGACTGCGCCTTCGGCGACCCGCGCCTTACGGAGCCCTTCCTGGGGAAGCAGCGCGACCCGATTCCGGGCATGATCTTGCCCAGTTGGACGCCCAGTCCCGGTTTGAGCGTCGTGACCGACCGCTCGAAGTGGTCCGACCTTCAAAGCTATGTCGAAGACCTGACCACGACCTTCGCAAAAGACAAACGCATACTCTTCTGGGACCTTTACAACGAACCCGGCAATTCCGACATGGGCGACAAGTCGCTTCCGCTGGTGGAGGCGGTCTTCGACTGGGCGCGCAGGGGAAATCCGCAACAGCCGCTGACCATTGCCATCTGGAGCGGCATGGAATCGCAAAACAAAGTTCTGGCGGACCGGTCCGATATCATCACTTTTCACGCCTACACCAATCTCGACGGCATGAAGGCCGCGATCGCCGCACACAAACGACATGACCGTCCCGTCATCTGTTCAGAGTGGATGGCCCGGCCCAAGGGCGGCCGATGGGACAGCGACCTGCCGCTGTTCAAAGAAGAAGACGTCCCCTGTTTTTGCTGGGGTCTTGTCAACGGCCGCACGCAGGCACAGTTCGCGTGGGAGTCAAAGAAGGGTGACCCCGAACCGGCCGTGTGGTTTCACGACCTCTACCATGCCGACGGCAGCCCCTACGACGCGAAGGAGATTGAGGTCATCAAGCGCGTCTGCCTGCCGCAACAGGCAGCATCGAATCGGCCGCCATCCGCCGTGCCACTGGCCCAGCAACCCGTTCCCATTCGCGACATCGAACAGGTCGGCGGGTTTGTCGGCGAACGCATCCGGCTGAACCGCGAAAACTGCGTCAAGGCCTTCGACATCAACGGGCACGTCGGCATGGTCGAGGACAAAAAGCACTGCGACTGGTGGTGGGTTGGCGAACAGCCCGGCAAATGGCTCGAGTCGGCCGTGCTCAACGCGCAGTGGTGCGGCGATGAATCCTTGAAAAAAGGCGCGTGGGATGTGCTCACCCGCATCGCCGCCGCCCAGGAGCCCAGCGGCTACGTCGGCATCACCGACCCCGCGGTGCGCACGCCGGAAAAACCCTTGCGCGGCACCGAGCCGTACGAACTCTATTACCTGCTCCACGGCCTGCTCACCGCCCACGACGAACTGGGCAGCAGCGTCGCGCTGCAAACCGCGGCGCGCTTGGGCGACTATCTTGTCAGCACGATAGGCCCGGGCAAGGCGGAGTTCTGGCCCAGCCCGCTGCGCCCGCCGGACAATCGCGGCAAATATCTCGGCGGCCATTCCGAAATCGCGGGGCACAGCGTCCATTACGGCTGGGAGGGGGCGCTGGTCATTGACCCGATGATGCGGTTGTACGAAGCCACCGGCGATGTTCGTTACCGTGACTGGTGCCAGTGGGTGATCGGCAGTCTCGACCGATGG
>CAIJOU010000563.1 GCA_903822375.1 Candidatus Hydrogenedentota bacterium | reverse complement strand
GTCACCCGACGGACGATTTCTCGTCGTGAAAAATGATGACAAGACTGCCTGCCTGTATGACGTGCAGACGGACAAGGTCGTCTGCCAATACGATGTGTTCTGGGACAATAGTCCATTCCAACCCAGCATGCATGCGACTTTTTCGGACAACAATGCGCGGTTCGTGCTGAACACCATGCGGTCCATCGAAGTCACTGACCTGACAGGGGGCTACGCCCGGCGGCTGATGGTTATCGGGGAGGACATTCGAATTGCAGAATTGCGCTCCTGCCTGTCCCCCGACGGATCGCGCGTGCTGTGCTGGGGCATTGGCCGTGCGTGGCTCTTCGATGCGGACACGGGCGCGCTCCTGCGCAGTTTCGAGGAACCCGAACACGCCGCGCCATCCGATGCCCCCGATGCGGGATTCCGGCACGGGTTTCTCAACGCTGCTTTCGCGGACGGTGGAACCCGCATTATCACTCATGACGGGGGGCAGACCATCCAAGTATGGGATGCGGGTTCGGGGGATTTGCTGTACGCTATCCCCACCGGACTGCTCGAAAGACGGAACCCAAGACCGGGCATTAGGAACCGTATAGTCCTCAGTGCAAACGGCCGTTTTGCCTTCTGCTATGACAACAGCAAATCTAGTCCCGCATCGCTGTGGTCACTGGTCGACGGCACACTGCTGCACCGCTATCGGATGCCTGAAAGCAACCGGCTCGAGGTAGTGCCCAGCGACGACGGCACGGCCGTGTATATCAGGAGCAACTACAACCTGTACCGCTGGCCGGGAGCGCCGAAGGAGAATCCCAAAGGGGAGTCGATTCATGGGAAATAGAGCGGTTGTTCACTTTCATAATCCAGGAGTTCCGGCTGCCCCGCTTTTGTCTCATCCAGATTGCCGGCGGTGGGCGGGAAGGCTGGTATTGCTGTATGGATTCCTGTTGTTTGGCGCTTTCGCCCACGGGCAGGTGCAGACGGTGACGGAGCCGGAGAAGTGTCTCTTCCTCGGCACTCCCTATCAGCTGGCGTTCCTGCAGGAGGAGAACCTGGTGCTGATGGACAACGGCGGCGGCGTGTATGCGTTCGATGCCACCTCGGGCGCGCAGCGGTGGCACCGTTATCTTGTCTCAAACCGGGGTTACCAGGGCGTCCAATTCGGGAAGCGGCAGGTGTTGGGCTGGTCGGATCAGGGTGTGTTCCTGTTGGATGCGGTGACGGGCAGAGAGACCTGGTGGCGGCGTGACCGCCAGTGCGGCGGCGGTTGCTCCGCCCACCTGTCCCCCGATGAAAGCCGGGTTGTCGCGGTGTGCGAACAGGGCATCCTGCTGTACGGCGTGACGGATCGCACACAGCGCGTGCTGCCCGCGCTGCGGGAATTCCTCGGCTGGCTTCCGGGCGGCCATAGCATGATGTTCTCAGGGATCACAGGAGACCGGGAGAAGCTGGTCCGCAAATGGCAGTGCATGGATGCCGACACGGGCAAAGTGACGTTCTGCCGGGAAGAGCCCGGCTCCTGGAGTGACCCCGCCCCTGTCTTCTCAAGCTTAGGGCGGCTTGCGGAATGGTCGGAGAACGACCGGGGCGGCGGCTCCTTGAAGATTCGCGACGCGTGCACCGGCACGGTGCTCCATGAGTACGGCGACCTCGGCGCGCTGAGCCAGAGCATGTACTGGCTGAAGGACGGGAAACGGCTGTTTTGCACCACCGAGGACCTGAAAGAGGCCCGCGTGATTGATGCGGAAACGGGTGCGGTGCAGTGTGCCCTGTCCGGCGAGGGCCAGCGCTTTGTCGCCTCTCCGCCCTTTGAGGACCAGACAGGCACGGTGTGGGTTTTCTCGAAGGACGGCGCCAACAACAGGCACGCTTGGAAGCTTGTTCCGGACGGCGCGCCGGCCAGGGTGCTTGACGGGGCGCGCATCGCGCCTTCCTATTTCTGGCCCAGCAGTTCCGGACCCGGGCGCTTGAGCACCATGAGCATGGAGGAAAGCAAGCTTTGGGTATGCACCGTCTATGACATGGAGAACATGGGCCGGCTGGCCCAGTGGCGCTGCCGCCTTCCGAAACCGCGGTATGGCGGGTCTCTCGCCAACAGGGCGTTGACCCATGTTGTCTGCACCTGTCGGGCCGTACCGGACAACGAGAGCCATCCGCGAAACCAGATCTTCGCACTCTACGTGCAGGACCGGGAAACTCCCGTGCGTACGGGAGTGGGCTCTATTCGGGCGATCTCACCGGACGGAAAGCACATTGTTGTGCAGGCGGACGACAAGGAATCCTGCCTCTATGACGCTGAGAACGACCGGGTTCTTGCCGTGTACACCGCGGAAGTTGAATCGAACTACCCGTGCTACATGTCGGCCATATTTTCAGACGACGGGAAACGGTTGGCATTGAGCAACACCAAGACCATTGAGGTGACCGACCTTTCCGAAGGCTTTCCCCGGCGCACCATGGCCCTGCCCACGGAGAAAGACCGTTGGGCCTGGGGCGTCACCCTCCGCTTTTCTCCCGACGGCCGGTGGTTGCTGTGTGGCGGAGAGAATTGCGCGCGACTGTTCGACGCGGCCTCGGGCACACTGCTGCACAATTTCGAGGAAACGGAGCGCTTCGCGTTCCCCTATTCCGAGGGATACGGGTTCTTCGGCAGCCTGTACACGATGGCCAAGGATTGGGCGGGCATGGTCACGGACCGGTTTAAGTATGACAACCGTGTCGAGACTGCCTTCACCGACGGGGGAAACCGGGTAATCACCCACGCAGCCGGCCAAATCCTGCGCGTGTGGGATGCCGAGTCGGGACGAATGCTGCGCACCATCCGCACCGGGCTGCCCGAGAAACGGAACGGGACCGGCCGCATCAACAACCAGATCACGCTGAGCGGCGACGGCCGTTTTGCCTTCGCGGCCAACTGGGACAATTTCGCACCGGCTGTGTTGTGGTCCGTGGCGGACGGTGCGCCGCTCCGCCGGTATCAACTGCCGGAAAGCGGCTGGGGTTTTGGCCTGCCCACCAATGACGGCAAGTCGGTTATTGTGAGCAGCAACATGAATTTGTACCGCTGGCCGGGTGCGCCTGCGGATAGCCAATAAGAGGAAGGGAACATGAATCGAGGCAAAGTCTGTGCAATTGTCAATTCAGGTCTGCCGTTGGCGATGCTGTGCTGCGGCATGCTGTCCTGCCTGATGGCGCATGCGGTGGACACGGTGACGGAGCCGGAGAAGTGCCTGCTTCACGCCACCCCGTACGAGTATGCCTTTCTGGAGAAGGAGAACCTGCTGATAACGGTCAACCGTGGCGGTGTGTATGCCTATGACGTGGCGTCGGGCGAGCGTCGCTGGCACCGGTATCTTGTTTCAGCCAGGGGCAATCTGGGAGTGCATTTTGGAAAACGGCAAGTGCTGGGCTGGTCGGATCAGGGAGTGTTTCTTCTGGATGCAGCAACGGGTAAGGAGACATGGTGGCGGCGCGACAAGCAATGCGGCGATATCAATAACGCCGTACTGTCACCCGATGAAAGTCGGGTCTTGCTGATATGCGAACGGGGCAGCATTCTCTACGGCGTCGCCGAACACACGCAGCGGGTGTTGCCCCCGATATCGAGCTTCTGCGGCTGGTTTCCGGGCGGCAGGGCCGTCATGTGCCTGGCCTATGATCAAGTCGACGACGACAAGGGCATGGTACGCAAATGGAGCATGATGGACATCGACACCGGCACGGTTACCCCCTGCCGTGAAGAACCCTGCGCATGGGATGCGCCCTGGCCGGCAGTCTTTTCCAGCCTGGGAGAACTCGCGGAACTGACGGGGGACCAGGTCAACAATCAGACCCTAAAGATCAGCGACGCGCGCACCGGGGCAACGCTTCGGGAATTCAAGGATCTTGGTGATGTCGGCCGGCGCCCGTCGTGGATGAAGGATGGCAAACGGCTGTTCTGTGTCACGATGGACCGAAAAGAAGTCCGAGTGATCGACGCGGAAAGCGGGACGACCCGGATAGCCCTTTCCCGGGACGGTCATCGCTTCGGTGTTGGGTCGGTGTTTGAGGACGAGGCGGGCGACGCGTGGATATTCTCAAAGGATGCCGCCAACAACCGGTATGTCTGGAATCTGGCCCCGGACGGCGCGCCGCGCAAAGTGCTCGACGGGTCGCGGATTACCCCCTCCTATTTCTATTTTGACCTCAGCACGCCGCGACGATTGGTTTCCGCGAGCACGGAAGAAGACGGTCTTTGGGTCTATGGGGTCTATTCCCAGGACGGCGCGAGCCGGCTGGCCCAGTGGCGCTGCCGCACTTCCAAGGTCTTGTACGGCGGGTTTATGGTCAACAAGGAACTGACCCGTGCGGTCGCCACCTTCCAGCTCAAGCAGGACAACCGTGGCCGCCCGCAGAACATGTCTTTTGGTCTGTATACACAGGACAGTGAAACGCCGGTGCGCTCCGGCGCGGGCAATGTGCTGGCGATCTCGCCTGACGGGCGTTATCTTGCCGTGCAGATAGACGACCCGCTGGCCTGCCTGTACGATGCGCAGGCAGACCGAATTGTGGGCCACTATGCCCCTTCGGGCAAGGACCAGGGACGGCACAGCGCCGGTATGAGCGCCACCTTTTCGGACGACGGGAAACGCATGGCCCTGAACAATGGCGAGTTCATTGAGGTGACCGACCTATCCGAAGACTACCCCCGTCGCGTGATGCACCTGGGCGAAAACAACCTATGGTGGGTGAGGCTCTTATTCTCGCCCGACGGCAGCCGCCTGCTTTGCGGTGGGAACAACTGCGCATGGTTGTTGGATGCAAACTCGGGCGCGTTGTTGCATAAGTTTGCGGAGACAGAGCGTTTTGCGGACCTGTACCAGTATCAGGGCGGGTTCTGGGACTCCCTTGCCAACACGGCCAAAGACTGGGCGGGGATGGTTACCGACCGGTTCAAGGGGGGAAGCCAGTTGGAGATCGCCTTCTCCGACGGGGGGAGCCGGGTCGTTACCCATGTGTCGGGCCAGATTATCCGCGTTTGGGATGCCGAATCGGGCAAAGTGCTGCGCACGATTCACACCTATTTGCCCGAGAAGCGGAACGAGCGAGGTGAGATTAGGAATCTCATTACACTCAGCGAGAACGGCCGTTTCGCTTTTGCGAGCAACCTCGACAATAAAGGTCCGTCCGGGCTGTGGTCGCTGGACGACGGCACGCTGCTGCGCAAGTACCAGTTTCCGGAAAGCAGTTGGCTTTACGGCGTGCCGCAGGACGACGGCAAGGCCCTGATCGTACTCAGCAGCGGAGACTTGTACCGGTGGCCCGGAGGCAATTGACCCTGGCGAACGGACTTACGCGCATCATGTGTGCAATGTCACTTGAGGCCATCATTTCAGCCCGTATTCATGCGGGGCAATTGCGGAAATGACAAGGACTCAACTTCCATGAAGAGTGTATTCTTTGGTTCCGGCTGAGCCGGGTGGGAATACTGGAACAGGACAATACATCGAGGGAGGAACTACTTATGGTTCGTGCACAGGTGAAATTGGGCGTATTGGGAATACTGTGTTGTGCGGCATGGTCCAGCGGTGTGGCGCGGGCCGTGGATACGGTGACGGAACCGGAAAAATGCCTTTTTCGCGGCGCACCCGGCACACTGGCTTATCTGGAGGAGGAGAACCTCACACTGATGGCCAACGGCGGCGGGGTCTATGCATTCGATGCGGCCTCTGGCGTTCAACGGTGGCACCGTTATCTGGTTTCTCGCCGCGGGTACTCGGGAGCCCAGTTCGGGAAAAAGAAGGTGTTGTGCTGGTCGGAGCAGGGTGTGTTTCTGCTGGATGCGGTCACCGGCAAGGAGGCCTGGTGGCGACGCGACAACCAATGCGGCGGGCTCATGACCGTCCATCTGTCGCCCGACGAGAGCTGTGTCCTTGTGGTATGCACGGAGGGTGTTGTGCTTTACGGCGTGGCAGACGGCACGCAGCGCACATTGCCGGCGTTGCGCGATTTCCAAGCATGGCTCCCAGACGGACAGACCTTGTTGTTTTCGAGCCTCTCTTTCGACGGAGAAAAATCGAGCCGCAAATGGCAAACCATGGACATCGACACGGGCCGCGTGGCCTTTTGCCGGGAGGAACCCAGCACATGGTGGGACCCTGCCCCGGTCTGTTCCAGTTTGGGACTGCTCGCGGAAGGACCGGATGAGGACAGTGGCGAGAGCGCGGTGAAGATTCGCGATGCCCGCACCGGCAGGATAGTGCGCGAATTGGATAAGGTTGGTGCACCCGGCATGCTTCTGTCATGGCTGAAAGACGGAAAACGCCTGTTCTGCGTCTCAGCCGACCGCAGGCAGGGCAGTGTAATCGACGCGGAAACGGGGGCGGTGCAGTTTGTCCTCTCGCGCGAAGGCCAGCGATTCCCCGCTGGTGCACCCTTTGAAGACCGCAATGGCGCGGCCCGGGTCCTTTCAAGAGATTCGGCCAACCACCGCTATGCATGGAAAATGGCGCCCGATGGCGAACCTCGCCGCATACTTGACGGAACCCGTTTCGCATCCTCCAGAATTTTGTCCAACAGTCCCATCCCGGGAATGTTAGCCGTGGCGGATGAGGAGGAGAACAACCTTTGCGTTCACACGGTCTACAGAATGGAGAATATGGAAAAAGTGGGGGAATGGCATGTCCGCATGCCCAAGGAACACTTGAGCGGGCTCCTAATCGACAAGGGACTGAACCACGTCGCGGCTTCCTGCCGTGTCACCCGTGATTATGGCAACCACCCCCGGGATCAGGTCTTTGCATTGCTGACGCAAGAGCGCGAGACCCCCGTGTGCACCGGCCGCGGTCATGCTCAGGCGATCTCGCCCGATGGGAAGTATCTTATTGTGCAAGCCAACGACAAGGAGGCCTGCCTCTACGACACGGAGAAGGGCAGCATTCTCTGTCTATATACCGTGGAGGACAAGCAGGACTATCCGCATTACATGCCCGCCGCCTTTTCTGACGATGGGAAACGGGTGGCCGTGAACAACACCCAGACCGTGGAAGTGACCGACCTGTCTGGGGACTATCCACGGCGTACCATGGCCCTGCCTCCGGGAACAGACAAGCGAGTCTGGTTTAGCGGTCTGGTCTTTTCTCCCGACGGCAGGCGGCTGCTATGTGCCGGGGCAAACTGCGCGCGGCTGTTCGATGCAGACACCGGGGCTTTGCTGCATAGCTTTGAAGAAACGGAACGCTTTGCGTATCCCTATCCGGAAGGGAATGGCTTTCTGGGTTCCTTGTTGATGTTTGCCAAAGACTGGGCCGGCATGGTTACCGACAGGTTCAAATACGACAATCGCCTGGAGATTGCCTTCGCTGACGGCGGGAGCCGTGTAATCACACACACGGCAGGCCAAGTCATACGCGTGTGGGACGCGCAATCCGGCAAACTTCTCCGCACTGTCCGCACCGGTTTGCCCGAGAAACGCAACGCCGAAGGGCGCATCAACAATCGGATCGCACTCAGTGAGAATGGCCATTACGCTTTCGCCGCCAACTGGGACAATTTCGCACCGGCCGCCCTGTGGTCTCTGGACAACGACACGCCGTTCCGCCGGTATCAACTGCCGGAAACCGGCTTGGGTTCTGGCATTCCCACCGACGACGGCAGGGCGGTCCTTGTGGAAACCAACTTGAACCTGTACCGTTGGGCCGGAGCACCCCAAGAACTGCTGGATAAACTGCCCGCCGCGCACCAATAGAGACGCTTTTATCACCTTCGCGTCAAGTGTTTTCCTCTCGGCGGGACCTTGTTGTTTTCGGCACCCTCAGGACCGAAAAACATGAAAGAAAGTACTGGCCGAAAATTGGTTTTTGTGCTACGCTTTGAATGGATGGGTCGTCGGCAGCCCATGCCACATTTCGGGGTTGACAGGAATTAGAGCAACCGCCGACGCGAGGATAGCGTGATGGAGGTGAAGCGGGTCGAGCATAGGACACACCCGCGCAGCCGGGTGGTCATCCGGGCTGAAGTGCGCCTTACGTGCGGGGTAATAGTAGACGGTGCCTTGGTCAATCTGAGTCTTAGCGGGTTGCTGTTGGAGACAGAGCGCATGCTTCCGCTGGACTGTCCGGTGAAGGTGACGCTGGTGCATGAGGGGGATTCTTGTGAACACCGTATCGATTGCCAGGGCACCGTCTCCCGGCTCGACCCTCACGGGGTGGCCATCATGTTTGACGAAATGTGCGCCGACAGCGCGTCACGCATGCAGCACCTGCTGCAGCTTGACGATGGCATCATCGAAGAGCCCGTGCTTTCCGCCACCTTTGCGGGCGAGTACTTCTAGGCACGGCGCTGAACCGCCTGCTCCAACTTGTGCCGCCCGCGGTTTTCCAGTTGGAACTTACGGCCTTGCCGCGTTGTAGTCGACTGTCTGGAAGCGCCCGTCATCGAGGCGGCGCGCCAGGATGAACAGATAGTCGCTGAGCCGGTTCGAAAAGACAAGCAGGTCGCCGCAGGCGAACCCGGGTATCGCCTCGTGCAGGGCCACCAACCGCCGTTCAAATTCACGCGCCACGGTGGCTGTCACATCGGCCTCGGCCGACGCGATGTTGGCGGCCGATACGACAAACCCATGGGGGAGCGGGGTGCTCAGTTCAAGCCGTGCCTGCTCGTCCTCCAGCTTCTTGAGATGTTCCGGACCGATCTTGCCCGGGTGGGATGCGTGGCGCTTCCAGAGCGGGTCGCTGATTTCCGAGCCGACCACAAAACACACATGCAACAACCACCAGAGAAACTCGGCGTGCTTTTCGGCGCCGGCCGGATTGCGCTCGATGACCATCAGCCGCAGCCGCGCGATCCTTGTTCGAAGCGAGTCAAGGGTGCCGTTTGCCTCCACAATCGGATGATTCTTGGAGATTCTGTCACCGCCCAGAATGGAGGTCATGCCGTCGTCACCATACTTGGTCGTCACTTGTGATTTCATCGATTGTTTCCTATACGATTTCCACGCCCACCGGGCAATGGTCGGAGCCGTTCACGTCGCCCGCTATCCAGGCCGCCTTGACGCGCGGCAGGAACGATTTGTTGACGCACATGCAGTCGATGCGCCAGCCGATATTCTTTGGCCGCGCGTTCATTCGGTAGGACCACCACGAATACTCCACCGAGTCGGGATGCAGACTGCGGAACGTGTCGGCATAGCCCGCATCCAGCAGGCGGCCCATCGCCTCGCGTTCCTCTATATAGTAACCCGCGTTATTCTCATTTTCCTTGGGCCGGGCCAGGTCAATGGGCTGGTGGGCAATGTTGAAATCGCCGCAAATCAGCACGTTGCGCTTCTTCTTCACAAGCCCGTTTGCCAAATCCAGCAGGGCCGCGCAGTAGGCCAGTTTGTATTCAAGCCGTGCGCGTTCGGCCTGACTGTTTGGCCAATAGCCGTTCAGAATGGTGAAATCGTCGAACTCCGCCACCTGCAACCGTCCCTCGGCGTCAAACTCGGGGATACCCATCGTTGTCACCGACCTTGGTGCCATTCGGGAGTAAATGCCCGTGCCGCTGTATCCCTTCTTCTCTGCCGGGTTCCACCAAGACTGGTATCCGAAAGGAGTCCGCATGCCCTCTTCCAGTTCCTGCGGCAGAACGCGTGTCTCTTGAAGGCACAGAATGTCGGGTTGACAACGCGTTAGCCAGTCCAGAAATCCATTCTTCACTGCGGCCCGAAGCCCGTTCACGTTCCATGAAAGGATGGTGGTCATCGAAAACTGTTCCTCTTGAATGCCCCAGCATACGCGTCAACGCGGCGTCAAGGCAAGCACCGGCACCTTTGGGTTCTCCGCTGGCAGACCCGTTCCCGCAGTTTGGGGTTGTTCCTCAACTATAATGCCAATTTTGCGAAACTCTATGGTGAACAAATGGCTGGGGCTTGACCCACAGAAAGGAAAATACATGGTAGTATTCGTTTAACGGTGACGCTGATACTGGGCGGTGTTGGTGTCCGGGTAGATTTCTGGTATGCGATTCAAGGGTTGGAATGTGTGGTTTGAACGGTTTTCCGGCTGGTCAGCGAACGGCAACGGCTTTTAGGCCTGTCTTTAAAGTCGGCAACTCCGATGAAATATGAGTCTTTTCCCGTGGTTTCATCGTGTCTTGAAGTTGCACCAGGCAACCCAGATGGATTCGCAGAACTGAACGGTCCGATAACGGCCTACAAGTCCCCGGAAAACCCCAGCAGCAGACCTCGGAGTACTTCATGAGCATTACCAGATTGGGTGCATCTCATAATGTCGTCCGCAAGTTTTTCCTGATTTGTTTTGTTGTTTTGGTCTTCACCGCCCCCACTGTTTTTGCAGCCGGTCTTCCACCGGCGGCTCCGACAAATCCGAGTGCGGCGATAACCACTTCCACCAGCATCACTTGGTCCTGGCAGGACCAGTCCCCCGACGAAAATGGCTTCACTGTATGGACTGGTCCCGGTGCGGTCACACCTTCCACACTCAGTGCGACCACCCCTGCCAACAGCACTTCGTGGCAACAGACGGCCCTGGCGGTGAATTCCCTCTACTCCTTTCAGGTGGCCGCTGCAAACATTTATGGAACAAGCGCCAAGACAACGCCGCTGTCCGCCTGGACCCTGGCCGTGGCTCCTGTCAAACCGGTAATAGAGACTACGTCCGAATTCGAAGTCGCCGTGGGGGCAAATGACGGAAATCCGGCGAATACCCTGTACGCCATTAAATGCACCACCCGGGGGCAGTGGCTCCAGGAAGGCGGAAGACTCGATGCCTTGCCGTTGTTTCAAACCGCTTCGGCATGGGGTTCTGTTGACGTTGTCGGGCTCATGCCCGGCACGACCTATTCCTTCGGTGTCTTTGCACGGAATGGCGCGGGTGTTACAACGGCAATGGGTCCCGAGGCGCAGGGAACAACCGCCGCGCTCGCGTCCGTGCCGGGTCTGGCCGGATTGCCCCGCGCCCAGGCGGAATCGGCCATTGTTGCGGCCGCGCTGACCGTCGGCAAGGTGACCGAATCCCACAGCAGCACGGTGGCGGAGGGCAGGGTGATTTCTCAAGACCCTGTGGCAGGAACGCAACTGCTGCGCGGGCTGCCCGTGGGCCTGGTCATCAGCCTCGGTCCGGTGCCGGTGCTCTCGCTTCGGTACAGCGGCCCAAATCCCGTGGACGCCGCGCACGGGGCCTGTGTGGCAATCACGGTGGTTCCGCAGGATGCGAACGGCACGGTGAGCTATCAGTGGTACAGGAACAACGGCGGGACACCCGTTGAGGTCCCAGGTGAAACGGACGCCACCCTGTTGACAACCTCAGTTTGCACCGCAGATGCCGGCCAGTACTACTGCGAAGGCTCGGACAGCACGAGCACGGCCGTATCGGAGATAATCACGCTGAACATCGGCGTTCCCACACCGGCGCTCCACGGGCTTGGTCTTGCTTCGTTGGCTTTCCTGACCGTCCTGGCAGGTGCCGTGACATTGCGTCAGCGCAGCAAAAGCACTCCCCTGTCACGTTAAACGGCCCTGTCTCAAAGCATAGATCAGCCCCGTCGGCTGCAGCTATACGCCCCCCAAAGCCACGACCCAGGCTTTGGGGGGCGAACCGTTTCGCGGACCCGGCTAACGGATAGACCGGCGACGGGACAGCAT
>CAIJOU010000562.1 GCA_903822375.1 Candidatus Hydrogenedentota bacterium | reverse complement strand
CGCGCGGCGGCGTGCGGTCAGTCGTCGAAAAGCGCAGCGGCAGGGAACTGGTCAACCAGTCCTCTCCCCTGCTTCTGGGCCAGTACCTCTATGAGCGTTTTGGCAGGAAGCAAACGCAGGACTTTGGCAGGAAGTACATCATCCGGCCCGACCTTGATTGGGCCTGGAACGACCTCACCAAGGTGGGCCTGCCCGAGCGTGACTATCAGTCGGCTTCGCCCACGCAGTGCGCCGTGGCGTATGACGTGGATTCGGTGACGGCTTCAGCTACCCTAACATCAACGCCGACGGGGATACTGACGGACGCTGTGCGCTTGACCGTGCGGCTGTACCGGGGTCTTCCCTATGTGGAGTTGGGGTGGTCCGTTCAGGACAAAACGGCCGACCCGTGGCCCGAGGCAGGATGGATTTGCCTGCCGTTGAACTCGGAGCAACCTGATTTCCGGCTCAGCCGGACCGGGTCCATTGTCGACCCGCAGACCGATGTGGTGGCCGGAAGCAACCGTTTTGTGCACTGTCTCAATGCTGGAATGACTGTGACGGGAAAGACCGGTGGCACGGTAGGTCTCTGCCCGATGGATTCGCCGCTGGTCAGCCTGGGCAAACCGGGGCTGTGGCAGTACTCGCCGGACTACACAGCGCCGAGTGCGGACGTGTTTGTGAATGTGTTCAACAATCAATGGTCGACCAACTTCCCGTTGTGGATTGACGGCTCGTGGACCTCACGGGTTTGCCTTTGGGCGGCGGATTCCGACGATGCGGGATTTGGGCTGATTACCCCGGGCTGGAACACGCGGACGCCCTGTTGGGTAGGCGTCGCCGACGGGCAGGCGGGAACATTGCCGACGAGCCAGGCGGGACTGACACTATCACGCACGGGGGTGCTGGTTACGGCCTTTGGCAACAACCCGGATGGTACGGGGCGCATCCTGCGGGTATGGGAACAGACCGGCAGTTCAGGCGATTGCACAGTGCGGCTTCCGGAAGGGCTCAAGACCGACGGTGCCCGGTATGTGGACCTGCGCGGGCAGCCCTTGGACCATGCTATACGCGTCAGCGGAAGAGAACTGGTGCTTCCCCTAAAGGCGTATGCGCCCTGCACGGTACTGTTCCCGACAGATTAAAGTTACTGCCTTGTAACGAGAAGCAGTGCGTCGTCTTCGAACTTGTCGAGGGTCATGGTTACCGAAGACGCCGGTGGTGCGAGCGTGGCGGTTTTCCACGACCCGCCCACTTCCATCCACTTTGCCGCTTCAAAGCCTGGAGGAAAGGTTGCCGAGACCGATAGCGATTCGGGCTCTTTGGGATGGGCGAGGTTGGTCCTTGTCAGGACGGCGAGGTAGCAGTCGCGTCCACAGGCAAGCGTCGCGGTGGCCACCTCCGGGTCGGAGCAGGAGACCGGCAGGGTGACAGGTCCGCTGATGCCCAGCAACGGCGTGATGCGATCCAAGTCGCGGGATAGGGCCTCGGTCATGGCCATAAAGTCGGGGTGCGGGCTCTCTCCCGTGCGGAAAAGAATGCCCTTTGCGCCGTGGGCAATCGCCAGGCACGCAAGATGCCGCAACTCCCGGGCGGGAAGGGTAGGCGCTGATTTCTCGGGAGGCTGCATGTAAGAGGCTTCGGCGATAGAGTTGGGTTCAAGAATGGCCGCAAATATGCCGGGTTGGAGCGCGGCGGCTATCTTGGGAGCCAACGTGTTGAGCGCCTGCCAGACTTCCGGCGTGCCGCGATCGAGGTCGGCGCTTTGCAGATTGACCAAGGCGCGCGGAAGACACCGTCCGAAAGCGGCAAGACCTTCAGGAAAGCGGTTCCGGCAGAAATGGACCGTGGGAATGCTTGAAGTCGTCCCGGCGGCATGGGAAAAGAGAGCGTCCCCCACGGTGTCCCAGTTGCCGTGGCTGTGCGTGGGGCATTGAAAGACATTGGCTTCCGACTCCTCCGTCCCGAGGCAGAAGACGGGGCCCTTGAACAGCAGCGCGTCACGGTGGCAGGAACCCGTCGGCGTGTCAATCTGCACCACCGCGGAAACAACAGGAGCGGAAACCGTCTTGGACGAGGGAAGTGAACCGCACACCATGGCGGTGCAACCGGATGGGACCGCGCGCCCTTTGCATTCCGGGGCAAGGCTCAGGACCTCGCCGTTAATGGTGAGGTTCGATATCTCCAACAAGTCCGTGCCCAGATTCTGAAGAAACACGTACACATCACCCCGGGGTGGGTCGGAGACCATGTGAACCACGTTGAGCGCCGCACTCTCCCCCGTCTTAAGGTCGCATTCCCATTTGCCTTCAGAAAAGGAACAGCGCAAGCGGCCCTGGAGCTCCGTGGGATGCTTCATACTAAAGGCAATTTGACCATAGGCTCCGGAGGCGAGGACTTCGGGGCTTGCATGTATCCACCAGACAGGCAGATACGCGGTGCTTTCGCCCGGGAAGATTTCACGGGGATGAAGTGCAAGGGCCTGGCCGGAGTCGTTGCGCACGATGATGTGCATGGTGCCGGCCGGTTGGGTGTGGGAATCGACATAGACAAGTCCCCTGAGATCGTCGTCCGCTGCAAAGTGGATTGAGGAAATCAGCAGGAGGCAGGCGGTTATCATGGTGCTTCCTT
>CAIJOU010000561.1 GCA_903822375.1 Candidatus Hydrogenedentota bacterium | reverse complement strand
CCGGAAGACGGGTTCGAGTTTCCCGCATGCCCGGAAAGCCTGAACGTATGGGAGTGGACGCCGCTTCCGACCGAGGCTGAGCAAACGAGGACGGCCGAGTCAATCCGCGGGCACAAGGCATCGGGCCAGGTGGTGTGCAGCGGATATCAGATGGGCGTATTTGAGCATGCCAAGGAATGGTTCGGTGATGTGGACACGCTGCTCATGCCCTACACCGAACCCGAACGCTTTGAACAGATGCTGGACCGCATCACGCAGTGGAAGAAGGCCATTTACGGTGTTTGGGTCGCTTTGGGCGTGGATGTCGTCTGGATTGGCGACGACCTGGGAACCCAGCGCTCTCTGGTCATGAGTCCCGAAGACTACCGGCAATGGTACAAGCCGCGCCATGAACAACTGGTGCAACATCTGAAAAGTATCAACCCGGAAGTGTATGTCGCTTTTCACTGTTGCGGCCATGTTACGCCGCTCATCCCCGACCTGATTGAGATCGGCGTGGACATTCTGGAGGCGGTGCAGGCGGAGACGATGGACATCGCCCAACTCAAGCTGGATTTCGGAAAAGACATCAGCTTCTGGGGGGGCGTGGGCGCCCAAAGCGTGCTGGCCCGGAAGACCCGCGAGGAAGTGATCGAGGGCGTGCGGCAAACCCTGGAAATCATGATGCCGGGCGGCGGATACATTGCGGCACCCTGCCACACACTGACGGAAGAAGTGGCCTGGGACAGCATCCTAGCCTATCATGAGGCCATTAAAAGCTACCGGGATTACAAATAGTTGGAGTAAGATCGGCGGCCGGTAGAATAACGTTTCCCAGGCGTACCATCTCCATAAAGGAGGCAAGAACAGATGCGCAACCGGGGATTCACGCTGATTGAACTGCTGGTGGTGATCGCCATAATTGCGATTCTGGCGGCGGTGTTGCTGCCGGCGCTTTCGCGGGCGCGGGAGGCGGCGCGGCGGGCAAGTTGCGCGAACAACCTGAAACAGTGGGGGCTGATATGCAAGATGTACTCTGGCGAGGCCCCTGGAAACAAGTATCCGCCGATCGAACTGGAATGGAACGGGGGAGTGGCTTGGTGTCTGGCATTCGGTCCAAGAGTAAGCGCGATCTATCCGGAATACCTGACGGACCCGAGGATCATCTTCTGTCCTTCGGACGCGATGGACTCGCCCGCCAACCTGTATGATGAACAGGGGAAGTTCATCCTCACGCAGTTGATCAAGGGCAACGGCCATCGCGGCATCGAGTGCATCGACGACAGTTACACCTACACGCCTTATGTCTATGACCGGTGCGGTGACGAATATCCACGCACCGACATCACCGCGCTCCTGAACATGATCAACCTGCTCCACCTCAATCCCATTGACCCCACTATCCAGTACGGTCCCGGGCAATTCATTGCCGTGCTGTCGGACCTGACCGCCAAGCTCACACCGATTATTCTGCGCAATGACCCCGCTGGCATGCTTGCCGAGGTGGACAACGACCGCACCGTGCCCGTCGGCTTGGGCAACGCCGGAAACGACAAAGTATACCGTCTTCGCGAGGGCATAGAGCGCTTCCTGATCACCGACATCAACAATCCTGCTGCCGGTGCCAAGGCCCAGAGTTCCGTTTTCGTCCTATGGGACAACGTTGCCGCCGATGTCGCGCTCTTCAATCACGTACCGGGCGGCTCAAACGTGCTTTACATGGACGGCCATGTTGCCTTCGTTAGATACCCCGGCGAACCGCCAATGAATCGCACCGCAGCCGTCTTTCTTGGCATCTTTGACAAGGGCTGAGCGATACGTCCGCGACTTCCCGGCTGGATGCCCTGTCTGGACGCGCACGATGGCCCGCCCTGGTCTTTATGCTGAGAGTGGCTGTTTTTGGCCAAATCCGGTTCCGCGCTGATATTGGAGTAGATTCAACCGGAGGAACCGACATGAACATCACGGGTCAATCGCTCCTTCAGCTGTGAGTCCGGCAGCGGAACGCGGAGAGTTGGCGATTGACTGTTGAAAGCGTTGTGGACGGGCAACGCGCGAATTATGCATGCCGGCGAGCAAACGCCGCGAGTGAATCGCGCATGGCGGCGCTGGAAAGCGACGCCGCCTCTTCAAGATACGGTTTGGGATCGATGCCTGCCTTTAGTGCGGAGGCATGGAGATGCTCCAGCGCAACGAGGGTGTCGCGGTAATCGGTGCGGTTGTCTTCGATGGAGAGGGCTGCGAGCGCGGTTCGAAACCAACGGGGCGCGTCGCCCCGCGGCATGGCCAGGCAGGCCGTGCCAGTCAGGTTGATGAGGTGCACAAGCAGCATCGTCTGCCCGGCAAAGGCGTTCCGGATGCTTGCCCGAAGTTCCTCCTGCGCTTCGAGATATATGCCGCACAGGTCTCGGAGGACGTCGTTCACGGCATCGACCAAAGGCTTGTTGGCTGCGCGCAGTTCTTCGGAACGCCGGCTCATGGCAACAATCACTTCAGCCAGATTTCGTCCGGCACGAATGCTGTCTTCTCCCACCGCGTCGACGTTCCCCTGCAACAGCGCATATTCCGCGTCAAGGCGGCGCAACACTGCCAGCAGCGCGGCAACGTTGCCCTCTTCATTTTCATGCTTTTCGGTCATGATTGAGGCCCGCCCGACAGTCTGTGTTTCCCGCATCATTCCTTGGCATGTGTCTGTTGCGTCCCGCCGCCGACAAAACGTTCCCGGAGTTTCTTCCATACCGCCATGGACTGCCTGAGATGAACGTTTGGGTTCGTGGGAATGCCATAGCACTGCAATCCGACCGGCCCCGTATAGCCAGCGTCGTGAAAGGCCTTCAAGACAGTGATGTATTCCTCCATTTGCCCTTCCTGCAACGGGGAAATGCCCGGCACCGTGATGGTGCCGTCGTTTCCGTTGATCGACATGACCATCATGCGGGGCCCGACCGTGCGAACCACTTCTTCGAGGGGGCGTTTTCGGTCACCGAGTGCGCGCCAATGAAACAGGTTGAAGGAGGTGCCGAAATTGGGGCGGTCCACCTTGTCCGCCAGTCGGACGGTATCCTCCGGCGACTCGACCCACATGCCAATATGCGGATAGGGCGCGACCCGCACGCCAAAGGGCGCAGCCATGTCCGCAATCTGCCGGAAGATGGGGACGGCGCGCGCATCCCCGGCGGCATCGGAAGGCTTGAGCGTCTTGCTGGTGGTGTTGCACCACAGAATGGTGCCGCGGTCTTTCAGCAGCGGCAGCAATTCGGGTAGCCGTGGATTGAACGGCGTCTCCCCCTCGTCGATGCGCACGGAGAAGTACACGGTGTAAAGCTTGAGCCCGTGCCGGTCCAGCGCTTTGAGTTCCTCTTCAAGCCCGTTCAGGTCACGGTTGTCAAAGCCGTCGAAGCCGATGTCCGCGAGTAGGGCCGCCTGGTCTTCGACCGATGCCGGCCCGGCGGTCTCCATGCTGTTCTTGAAGGCAAAGAAGGGGTTGTCCAGTGCTTTCGACACGTCAGCGGCACTGGAAAGCCCCGGCAGTATGGCGAGCAACCCGCAAAGGAACATCGTGTTCATCCCCCTGACCTTAGGTAGTGCCGATATCCATCCAATTGCCGCGAATGGCACGGGTGAGCATGGCATTGGCCTTTTCATCGTCCGCGAAACGCTCCGTGTCGGGATTCCAGGCGAGCTTGCGCCCCGTTTGAACCGCGATATGGGCAAGCTGGCCCATGGAACAGGTCCGGTGGCCAATCTCCGCGTCAATCATGACCGGCTGTCCGGTACGGATGCCGTAGATGAAATCTTCCTTGTCGGCGCGCTCGGGCAAGTGAACGCCCCCCTCCTTCGGCTTGGCCTGCAGGATGGAATCGGAGCTGGCGGTCAGCCCCTCCTTCATGCCGCCGTCGGTCATCCAAACCGCCTGAATCCAGCCCTCCTCGCCCTCGAAACGGATATATGCGGTGTTCCGCGTGGCGTAGTCCACGGTGACACCGTCCGCGAACCGGAACTGCGCCTTGAAGTTCAGCAGGACATTCCACAATCCCGAATCCGCCGCGGGGTATTCACCGGTGCCTTCAACTTCCACCGGACCGGTGCGCTCCGAGTCGTGCGCGAGTTGAAATACGTCGAGCAGGTGCGTCCCCCAATTCGTAATCATGCCCTCGCAGGTATCCCTGCAGCGCATCCATCCCGGCCGACCATAGCCCTGACGGGGATGGACCCGGTCCAGCGTGTACGGCTTCTCGGGTGCCGGTCCCAGCCACATCGCGTAGTCGAAATCTTCGGGAACAGGCATCGGGGTGGCGTCTCCGCCCGCGATGTCCCCGGTGGGCACTCCCACCTCGGCATGCTTGAGCTTTCCGATATACCCGTTGCGGACTAGTTCCGCGGCGGCGCGCATGGTCGCATTGGACCGACATTCGGTGTCGGTACGGAAGACCACACCCTTCTGCTTCACCGTGTCGGCAAGCAGGCGACCCTCTGCAATGGACAGGGTCAACGGCTTTTCACAGCTCACGTTTTTTCCCGCCCTCACTGCGGCAAGGGAGATGGGCACGTGCCAATGATCCGGCGTGCTGTTCATGACGGCGTCCACATCAGGCAGCGCGATGACTTCGCGCCAGTCTCTGAAAGTCTTGCAGTCGGCGTTGCCGTAGCGTTTGTCGACCTCGGCCTTGGCCTGCGCCAGACGCCACCCGTCCAGGTCACACAGCGCGACAACTCGGGTGTATCCCGATTCGAGAAAGGGCTTGATGTTCGCGTGCATCGCCTGTCTGCCCAGGCCAATCATCGCCACGTTGATCCGGTTCGACGGCGCCGTGGCACCGAAGAGCGTGGAAGGGGCTATCAGCGGAAAGGCCGCCCCGGCCATGCCCTTGAGAACCTGCCTGCGTGAAATGCCCTCGCTCTTTCCGTCCATGAGGCCCTGTCCTTTCGTGCCGCCGGAGCGGTTATTCTCGAAACGTCGCCGTCGAATTGTACGCCTGCCAGAACCCACGTCTCCAGCGCTGCCGTTTGAAAACCCGGGGAATTCTGCTCTCCCGGCGCATCCCATTGGGGAATCACAATTCCCGCATTGTTTGGCCGAGGGGCTTCGTTAGCTTTTCCCGCACCTCTCTGCTATCCTTTCGAGAGCCCAATCGCGCGCCCGTAACGGTGACGCCCGTGAACGATTGGACCCGTGTCCGTTCACGGGTATTGCACCGACCTTCCGGGCAAACGAAAGACGGTCATGCCTTCCCTGTCTGCCTTGGCGGGTTGGGTGGGTCGGTCTACATTAAACTCCCCGGAGCAGGCTGCCGAAATGGCTTGATGGCGTTGACCGGCACAACAAACAGCAGGACGCGCGCGCATCAACCATAGGAGAAGACAGGAAATAACGAGGACATGAAGCCCCGCAACAAGATATTCATTGCGACGGGCTTTTCACTGGTGCTGCTCACCGGTGTCGTCGGCTATTATGCCCTGTTTCACCGCAGTCCCGGAGCCTTCTTTGAGCACGACGGGATACGTTTGTTCTACTCCGATGAAGGCAGGGGAGAACCTGTTATTTTGCTGCACGGTTTTGGCGTCAACGGCGATCTGAATTGGCGTTTGACGGGAATCGCACCCAGACTCCGCCGGGATTTTCGGGTCATCTTGCTCGACCAGCGGGGCTGCGGGTTGAGCAGCAAGCCCCAGAATGCGGCGGCCTACGGGGAGGAAATGGCCCATGATGTTGTGCGGCTCATGGACCATCTCGGCATTCCGAAGGCCCACGTGGCCGGCTATTCTCTGGGTGGCTACGTGGCATTGAAACTGGCCGTTCTGCATCCGGACCGCCTGCTTTCCGTGTCGTGCCTGGGCGCCGAATGGCAGGACCCGAAGGACCCGCGTGCCGAGGCCGCGTTTGCTGCTTTTGGGCAGCTTGCGGACCAGCTTGAGTCCGGCCGCGGGGTTGAACCGGTGGCCGCAGTCTTCGGCGAGGGAGACCACCAGCCGACCGCCTGGCATCGCATGCAGGTGAAGTTGGTGACGAGCCTCCTCGGCGACAAGAAGGCGCTTGCCGGACTGTTGCGAAGCGCGCGCGGTTTGGCCGTGCAGCGCGGGGACCTAGCGGCCGTGCAGATACCCATGCTGATAGTGTGCGGCGAACTCGACCCAAATTACACCAGCGCCGTGAAACTGCACGAAGCCCTGCCAGCAGCCGCGTTTGTGTCCGTACCGAACCGCAGTCATCCCGGCACGGCCATGTCCGCCGAACTGCGGAATGCCCTGTTCGCCTTCTTGCGCGAACATCCTGCAAACGCGGGAAAATAGCGGTGCCTACCCGATGTCTTGTGCCATGGGTTAACGCCCGAATCTGTATGCGCCGTCTATGCATATTCGGGGATGCTTCCGAATGGCACGGATTCATCCTGATTCATCTGTGTGGCATTTCAGCGCACCCAAACGGCGGCAGCAGCGGCCGTGCAACCGACAGGGTTCCCGGGGCGGGGAGAGCATCGAACATGGCTGAACGGGGCGAAATACAGGATTTACCGGCGGAAGGGTTCCTCTGCTATTCTGTATATCCTGTTTGTCCACGTTAAGCAACGTGTTTCTCATGCTGTTTGCGGGCAACCTTGTGGAGAGCAAGACATGAACCGACGCCAATTCATGACCCGAAGCCTCGGCGTCCTTGCGGTCGCCGGACTGCATCCCGGCCGCAACGCTTTCGGGGAAGGAGCGGCCCGGCCCAACATTCTCTTCATCATGACGGATCAGCAGTTTGCAGGCGCGCTGGGCTGCGCCGGAAACGCCGACGTCAAGACCCCCGCAATGGACGGTCTGGCCGCAAACGGCATCCGCTTTGAAAGCGCCTATTGTGCAAATCCGCTGTGCGTGCCCTCGCGGACCGTGATGCTCACGGGGAAGATGCCGCACGAGACTGGAATCACCCGTAACATCGACGCGAAGAGCGAGACCTTTCGCACGCCGCTGCTGGGCCGCTTCTTCACCGACGCCGGGTATGACTGCGGTTACGCGGGCAAATGGCACCTGCCGCTTGAAATCTCCCAGAAAAACATACACGGGTTCGGCTGGTTTCCCAAAGGGGGCGAGAAATGCCCCGACGCGAAAATCCCGGCCGCTGCGGCCGAATTCCTCGCACAGAAACGGGACAAGCCGTTCCTGTTCGTGGCGTCGTTCATCAACCCGCACGATATCTGCCAGTGGGCCCGCGGCGACGCGCTGCCCCACGGCCCCATTCCCGACCCGCCGCCGCCGGACCAGTGTCCGGCCCTGCCCGACAATTTCGCCATCCCGGAGCATGAGCCCGATGTGCTCCGAAAAGTCACCCATTCCTCCAAGGCTGTCTATCCGACCGTGGACTGGACGCCTGACAGGTGGCGGCAATACCGCTGGGCCTACTACCGCCTTGTGGAAAAGGTCGACGCGCTGATTGGACAATTGCTGGATGCGCTCCGCGCGTCCGGGCAGGAGGACAACACGCTCATCGTTTTCACCGCCGACCACGGCGACGGCACCGCCGCCCACCACTGGAACCAGAAACAGGTCCTCTATGAAGAGACGACGCGGGTGCCGTTCATTTTGGGCGGAAAACGGTTTGCGGCGGCCGGTCAGGTCGACCGCCCGCACCTGGTGTCAACGGGACTCGATCTGATTCCAACCCTGTGCGACTATGCCGGAATCGCCATACCGGAAGGGTTGCGTGGCCGCAGCCTGAGACCGCTGGCGGAGGGCAAACAGCCCGACAAATGGCGGGATGCGCTCGTTGTTGAAACGCAGTTTGAATACGACGGCCACACGACCGGCATCCGCGGCCGGATGCTGCGAACACAGCGGCACAAGTACAACGTCTATTCAGAAGGGACGCTGCGCGAGCAGCTCTTCGACTTAGAAACCGACCCCGGAGAAATGACGAATCTTGCCGTCGACTCTGAGAAGAAGATTTTGCTTGAGGAATGCCGGACGCGACTCGGGCAATGGTGTCGCGAGACAGGGGATGCTTTTGAGATTCCGAACGGCCAAGTAAGCCATTGAGAGGCGCCTCGGCCCAAAGCAGTGAAGCACCGCGTCGAAGACAACTGTGTTCCCGAGTGCAACTGGGGAACGAGGGGAAGCCGGGAATGACGGGGGCCTCTTCGGGCAAGAAGTAAATTGAACATGGATGCACAGGATGATAGATGGGGCAGTTCATCTGCTATCCTGTATATCCTGTTCATCCATGTTAAGCAATGCATCTTTCATGCTGTTTACAGACAACCTTGTGGAGCGCAAGACATGAACCGCCGCCAGTTTATGAGTTCAACCATCGGTGCCCTGTCCGCCGCAGCGTTGTGTCCGAACCAAAACGCCTTCGGCGCGACTGCGCCCAAGGGCGCCTCCAAGCCCAATATCGTGGTCATCCTGGCGGACGACTTGGGTTTCTCCGACATCGGCTGCTATGGCTCGGAAATTCACACGCCCAACCTGGACCGGTTGGCCGGGGAGGGACTCCGCTTCACGCAGGCGTACAACGTGGCGCGGTGCTGCCCGTCGCGGGCGGCGCTGCTCACCGGACTCTACCCGCACCAGGCGGGCATGGGCGACATGACGGGGGGCGGGGCCAAGGAACGTCCTGAGGGCCCTTATCAGGGTTACCTCAACCAGCACTGCGTCACCATGGCCGAACTGCTGAAGACCGCGGGCTACAGCACCTACATGTCCGGCAAGTGGCACGTGGGCGAAAAGCGGGAGCATTGGCCGCTCAAGCGCGGGTTTGACCGCTACTTCGGCCTCATCAGCGGGGCCAGCAGCTACTTCGGAATTCTTCCGCAGGAAGTGCCGCCGCGGGTCATGGTCCGCGACGATGCGCCCTATGCGCCCGAGGGCGACCATTTCTATATGACCGACGCATTCACGGACCATGCGGTGGAATTCCTGAAAGAGCACGACGCGTCGAAGCCGTTCCTGCTTTACCTGGCCTACACGGCGCCGCACTGGCCGCTGCACGCGCTGGAGGAGGACATCGCCAAGTACCGGGGCAAGTACGGCATGGGCTGGGACAAACTGCGCGAGCAGCGCTATGAGCGCATGGTAAAGCAGGGCATCATCGACCCCAAGTGGAAACTGTCGCCGCGCGACAGCGAGGTGCCCGCCTGGGACGGTGTGGAGAACAAGGAGGACTGGGACCTGCGCATGGCGGTGTACGCCGCCATGATCGACCGCATGGACCAGGGCATCGGCCGCGTGCTGGACACGCTGAAGAGGCAGGGCATGGAGGAGAACACGCTGGTGCTCTTCCTCGCCGACAACGGCGGATGCCACGAGCATCTCGACAAGCCCAAACTGCACAAGCCCGGCGCGCTGCCGGGCACGCGCGAGTCCTACCTGTCCTATGAGCGCCCCTGGGCGAACGCGAGCAACACGCCCTTCCGCATGTTCAAGCACTGGTGCCATGAGGGCGGCGTCGCCACGCCGCTCATCGCGCGCTGGCCCGCCCGCATCAAGCAGCACGGCGAACTCACGGGCCAGGTGGCGCACATCACCGACATCATGGCCACCTGCGCCGACCTTTCGGGCGCACAGTATCCGGACACCGTCGCCGGGCAAAAGATTACACCGCTCGTGGGCAAGAGCCTCGCGCCGATCCTTGAGGGCAAAACACGCGAACCCCGCTCCCCTTTGTTCTGGGAACACGAAGGCAACCGCGCCATGCGCGAGGACCAGTGGAAGCTGGTGGCCACCGCGACGGGCGATTGGGAACTGTACGACCTTGAGGCGGACCGAACCGAACTGACCAACCTCGCCCAGGCGCAGCCGGACCGGGCGAAAGCCATGCTGGATTCCTGGAACACCTGGGCAAAAGAGGTCGGCGTCAAGGCACGCGAAGAAGGCGGTGGAAAACCGGGTGCCGCGGCAAAGTCGGAGTAAGAAGTCAAATCATATTTGTTTCCGACGCCCCGCCACGATATGAGATACTAAAGGCGTCCTCTCTGCCGGAATTGGGCTCCAAACCATTGAAGCAAGGGTTCCATCATGACGCTACAAAGAGCATCTTTCTCGAAATGGGCATTGTCCGGCATCCTGGCCGTGCTGCTGACGACGCTTGCCCTCACTGCGGTCGCCGAGAACACGGCGACCACGCCGGCATCCCGGGAGGACAACCCGCGGTGGGCCAAGCGCCACCAGTCCATGGCCAACCGTCTGAAGGAGGGGCACGCCGGTGTGCTCTGGATTGGCGACTCCATCGTGCAACGGTGGGAAGAGCCGGGAAGGCCGATTTGGAACAGGTACTACATGCACCGTGACGCGGTGAACCTGGGCATCGGCGGTGACCGGACGCAGCACGTTCTCTGGCGTCTGGATCACTGCAATCTTGATTGCGTCTCGCCGAAGCTGGCCATTGTGATGATTGGCCAGAACAACGGGCCGGACAACACGGCCGAGGAAATCGCCGAGGGAAACGCGGCCATCGTGTCGCTCCTGCGCCAGAAACTGCCGAACATGAAAATCCTCCTCCTCGGAATCACCTTCCGCGGCGAGCAGCCCAACGACGAGCAGGTGAAACTGGCGAAGACCAACGACATCCTGGCCAAAATGGATGACGGAAAGCACGTCTTCTTCATGAATATTAACAAGATATACCTGCGGCCGGACGGCACCATCCCCAAGTCCCTCATGCCGGATTGTGAACACCCGAACAAGGAGGGTTGCCGGGTCTGGGCGGAAGCCATCGAACCGAAGGTGGCGGAGTTGCTGGGCGAGAAGCCCATCAAGCCCGAAAGCGAAGCGCCCAAGTGGCGGCCTTCCTGCCGCCCACAGCACTGATTGCACCCGATGCGGCTCGGACCGCCCGCCGCTCCCTCGAAGGCGGGAGAACTCTCCTGTCCCGTCGCAGCCCGAAGAGCGATGCGGGACGCCGGTCGGGTCGCGGAAACGCAGGGGAAAGACTCGCCCGCAAAATGATATACTAACT
>CAIJOU010000560.1 GCA_903822375.1 Candidatus Hydrogenedentota bacterium | reverse complement strand
CGGAAGTCGGTGAGTTTGAGGATGAGATCGAGACCAGTTATGACGGTGAGGCCGTGGAAATAGCATTCAATCCGGCGTTCATCCTTGATGTGCTGCGTTTCATTGACGGTGAAAAAGTGTGTCTGCTTTTGAAAGATACATCCAGCCCGGGCATTATCAAGCCCTACACCGATGCACCTCAGGACAATTACGTCAACGTCGTAATGCCCATCCGCATCTGAGTCGCGCTGAAAAGAGATATATTTCACGGCCCGTTCTCCCTGCAAAGGAGTACGGGCCATTTTTCATACCGCCGCTATCTTCTCTTCTCGAGAATTCTTTTCTTGCGTTCCGTCTTGAAGCCGATGTTTTTCTCCCGCGTAGGATAGCCGTGCTCGGTTGTCAATCCCCTCTCCACAACGCATCGGCAAGGCCCGTCGCGTCACGTCCCGCATTGGCGCAGGCGGAATCCCTCCGCCCCGCAATATGTTTCCCATAGCAGACGCCATTGGAGTTAACGACATGACGAAATTACTGACAATAGTACTGGCGGTGTTGTTGACAGGCAGCACAGATGTGGCCGCAACAGAAGTCCCGACAGTCATAACGACGGTGGTATTGGGCGTCAATTACGACACGACACGCAACGCGTATCTCCAAAGATATGTAAGTGTTCAAGATGTGTGGGCCGGATGGGTACCCGCAGAAGGAGATGTGCGGGCGGTTAATATTGTGACCGGGCGGGTGATGAATATGGGCAAGAAACCGGTCATTGTAAACGAAGTGCTGATAGCGCTGCTTGACACCCAAGGAAAGGTGTTGGAAGAGAGACCTATCATTGCCTATCCGGAAAGAGCGGTCTGGCAACCCCAGTTGGGGCCGGGCGAGTCCGCCGGTTTCAATGAATTGCTTCCGCCAAGTAACGGTGTAGTCCCCATGGAATGGACCGGCGAGGTGCGCGTCACGGTCACGAGCATAGAACTTCCGTAAACAGCCAATCGATGTTGATGCAGCAGTGAACAAGACAGGTACTTTCGGGTTTGTTATGGTGAACAGGGTGGAGGGCCATAACCAAAGTACGACGGGTCTGTGTGTCGTATTGATCATCTGGTATTGTGCGGTTTCAAGAAAACTACACTGCTTCAATAGGTGTGAAGACCGAGTCTGGATGGGAAGGTGAAGTTGCCCGTTGCGGGTGTGTCCAAGAATGCGGGTAGGCACCGTGCATGGAAGTTATAGTCTCGTCCCTGCGCAACGGCGGAAATCCCCTGAAACCGGCGGTTCATGCGCCTTGTCGAAAGTATTGCACCTTGAAGGGCAACGTTATACACTGTGCAGACCGGCCTGGACGGCCGGGCAACTGAAAGGAAGATCAGATGAGTGAACAGACACGGCGTGATTTCGTGCGGAACACCGCGATGGGCGCGGTGGCCGGCGTGGTCATGGTGGGCACCTCCAAAACGTCCTGGGCCGGCGCAAACGACAAGGTGCGGGTGGCCCAAATCGGCATCAACGGCCGGGGCAAAGATCACCTCAAGGGCATGCTGAGCCATGAGGGCGTCGAGGTCGCCACGTTGTGCGACGTCGACGAGAACCTTTTCGAGCCGCGCATCAAGAGCTTCTTCGAAAGCAAGGGACTCAAACGCCCGACGACCGAAGTCGATCTGCGCAAGGTTTTTGAAAACAAGGATATCGACGCGGTTATGATTGCCACGCCGAACCACTGGCACTCGCTGGCGGCCATCTGGGCGATGCAGGCGGGCAAGAACGTCTACGTCGAAAAGCCCTGCTCGCACAACGTGTTTGAAGGCAACCAACTGGTCGCGGCCGCGAAGAAGTACGGCAAGGTCGTCCAGCACGGTTCACAGATTCGCAGCAATCCCTCGATCCAGAAGGCCATAAAGGAACTCAACGAGGGCGTCATCGGCGAGGTTTACATGGCGCGCGGCCTCTGCTACCGCTGGCGCGGCGACATCGGCGTCAAGGCCGACTGCCCGGTGCCGGCCGGCGTGCACTATGACACGTGGCTTGGCCCGGCGCCCGAGCGCCCCTTCAATCCGAACCGCTTCCACTACAACTGGCATTATGTGTGGGATTACGGCAACGGCGACATCGGCAACCAGGGCGTGCACCAGATGGACGTGGCCCGCTGGGGACTGGGCGTTGACCTGCCCACAAAGGTCACTTCGATGGGCCGCATGTACATCTTCGACGACCAGAAGGAAGTGCCCAACGTCATCACGACGGCCTTCGACTTCCCGCACGCCGGCAAGAAGGGCAAAATGTTCATGTTCGAAGTGCGCCCCTGGTGCACCAACGACGAAAAGGGCGCCAAGGTCGGCGTCATTTTCTACGGCAGCAAGGGCTACATGGTCATCGACTCCTACGAGCACTATAAGGTGTACCTGGGCGAGAAGGGCGAAGCCGGCCCCGAAGGCGAGCAGGAAGGCGACCACTACGGCAACTTCTTGGAAGCCATCCGCACCAACAACCCGGGCATGGTCAACGCCCCCATCGTCGAGGGTGCCAAGTCCTCCGCGCTGTGCCACCTGGGCCTGATCTCGGCCAAACTCGACCGCTCGCTCTCCTTCGACCCGGACAAGGGCGACTTCGTCAACGACGCCGAGGCGAGCGCCCTGCTCAAGCCCGCCTACCGCGCCCCCTTCGTGGTGCCTGAAACCGTGTAAGAAAACACGCCAAAGACAATTCCTCCGGGGACGCCCGCCCAGTGCGCGGCGTCCCCGATCTTTCTTGGGCAAGGCAAAAATCCGCTGGGGACTGCCACCATTTCGATGCAACGTCCTGATGGTGCCAACAAAAACCACGATTCGAAATGGTGGCTGTACCCGTGCCCGCAACCGCCGAATTGTTCGGGTACAGGCACCTGTTCCCGGCGCGGGCGGGCGCTGAAGAAATCAGGCGATCGGCGGGAACAGGATGCCAGTCCCCTTGCTGCCCCGCTTTGTGCGCGGATCTTAGGCTTTTCTTGTATATGAAAGCCCCCGAGCCAAGTGCTAGAATGCCGCCGAAACAATAAGAGAGATGTGGCCCCATGCTTACTGTGACCAACTTAATCAAGATCGCCCGCGCCGCATGGCTGTCCGGCCCCAGTTTCTGGCTGTCCGCCATGTTTCTCATTACCTGGATTTGGCCCTATACCTTTGGCGTCAATACCATTGATCATCTTCGTATCGTAATAATTATCGAATTCTTGGCGATACTGGCTTTTCCGTTCTGCCTGAATATATGGGACCCTGAGGCGAAACAGTTTAGGCTGGGATGCCTGATACCTTTTGCAGTTTTTTTCGGCTTGCAGATCTTTGGCATACTCGAGACTCTTCACAAATATTGGCCCTTGAGTACCTTCATTCTACTCACATACGACAGGGTCCGTCTTGCTAACGCGAATTATGGAAATCTGATCGCAATGCGGAGACTGATAGACCATTGGCGGCAGTCCGCCATTATCTTCTGTATTGGCATGGCTGCGTCCTTCTTGCTAGGTAGTCTCCAATTTGGCGTTACCGACGAGGTAATAGCGCAACAGCCGTGCAAGGACAACCTCACGTACATTCTTGCAATGGGCACCTCGTATTACCTGATTCTCGGCCTCTGGACGGTTCGGTGCGCCCTTTCAGTCTCAAAACCGAGAATGAACCCAGTCGACGCGGACTGCCTGATTCCCGAATCCTCCCCCAACCCGAAGCGTAATAGCTAGGTTTGGCTAATTCCAAGGTGCAACTCAACCTCGCTTGCCGCCCGGGCATTTGCTACACTGTTGGGCCGGTCCCGGGGTGGGACCAGGGAAGGCATGAACGAAATGGTCGCGCCGGACAACGACGAACAGCCGCTGCTGCCCGAGGCACACTCGGGCGAGGGCGTCTTTGACGCGCAAATGGCCCTGCCGCTGCCTGCGGCAGAGCTGGGCGCGCCGTTTCAGCACGTCGTCAAGCGCGACGGCCGTACGGAGCGCTTTGACCGCCGCAAGATTGCCGACACCATCTTCAAGGCGTCGCGCGCGGCGGGTGTGGACGACCGCGGCCAAGCCGAGGGGCTCGCCTCGGCCGTCACCATCTTTCTGACCAAGATCCACGGCGGCAATCCGCCGACGGTCGACCAAATCCATGACTCGGTGGAACGGGTGCTGCTGACGATGGGGCACATCCCCGCGGCGCTGGCCTACGTGCGCTACCGCGATCGGCGCGCGCGCATCCGCCGTCTGCGCGACGGCGACCTGGGCGCCATGATGGGCGAACTCGAGGAGGCGCGGCGCGAGGGCGGTCCGGGACCGCTGGACCGGGCGCTCCTGCAGGTGCGCACCAGCGGTGACCGCATCGCTTCATGGGACCGCGGCCGCATCGTCGACGCGCTGGCCCTGGAAACGGGCATGAACCGCGACATGGCCGAACTCGTCGCCGCGGAGGTCGAGAGCCAAATCACCAGCGCGGGGATACAAACGCTCACGTCGTCTCTTGTGCGCGAGATGGTCGGTGCCAGGCTGATTGAGCACGGCCTGATCGGGGAGCGAGACCGGCATCGGCGCCTGGGTGTGCCGCTCTATGACACGGCGCGCATTGTGCGCGGGTTTGCGTCCGAAACCGTTGGCGGAGACCCCGACGCCACCGACCGCGCATTGGCGCGGGCGCTGAAAAAGGAATACGCGCTGGCGGAGGTGTTTTCACCGGCCGTCGCCGACGCGCACTTGTCGGGTGCGATCCACCTGCACGATGCGGAATGCGTCGACCGCCTGCACAGTGCGGACCATTCACTCGAATATCTCATGCACTACGGCGTGCAGCGTCCGGATGGCAGCGTCTTCGCCGGACCGCCCGCCTATCCCGACACGCTGCTCGCGCAGTGGACCCGTTTCGATGCGCAGCTTGACGCCTATTTTTCCGCACGGGTGGGCTGGCGCGCGTTCAACGTGTTTGCCGCACCCTTTGTTGACGGCCGGCCCGATGACGAGGTGGCGCAACTCGCCCAGATGACCGCCTATGAGGCGGCCTACCGCGCGGCGACGCGCAGCAATCCCGCGCCGGAAACCGAAATCGAGATCTGCTGGACCGTGCCGCAGGCGTTGCGCGGCGTTGATGCCATGGGGCCCGGCGGCGAGGCGGCGGCGCGGAACTGGGGCGCGTTTGCCCATGACGCCCAGCGCATTGCCTGGGCACTGGTGGAAACCCTGTGCGACGGCGAAGGCGAGGGGCTCCTGTTTCCCGAACCCGCCGTCTCCATACCCATCGACACCCGTTTCTTCGGGGCCTCCGGTTCGGGCGACTTTCTTCGCCATGCCGCGCGGCTGGCCTGTGTGCGGGGTCGCTTTGATTTTGTGCTGGACCGCAGCCCCGAGGTGCCGGACACGGGACCGTCGTGGCGGGCCCGGCGTGTCGTGGCGCAGCGCGTCTCGCTCAACCTGCCCCGCGCCGCCGCCCGCATCGCCGACGAGCAGGCCCTCTTTGCCGAACTCGACCGGTTGATTAATCTTGCCGCCACGGCGCACCTGGAGAAGCGGGACTTCATAGAGGAACTGCTGCTGCGCGGCAATGCCGGCCCGCTGCGGTTGCTTGCGGCGGAACACGACGGGCTTGCCTATGTGGCCGCCGAGGACGCCCTCTTTGAAATTGCCGTCGACGGATTGTGGGAGTGTGCAGGCCTGTTGACGGAGGACGACAACGCGCGGGTGGAAACCGCGCAGCGCATTGTGGAGCGGCTGCACTATGCCTGCCGAGAAACGTCCCGGCAGCGCCGCATCCGTCTTTCCCTTACGGCGAACACCGCGCCCGCCACCGCCCGCCGCTTTGCGGCGCTGGACCACGCAGCGTGTCCGCGCGCCGCGGCAATGGCCCATGCCGATGCCGCCACGCAGGCGGCCGAATACACGCCCGGTGCCGCGCTGCCCGGCGTTCTGTGGAACGCCTTCGAGCGCGTGCGCGCCGAGGGTCTGGTGCACGTGTGGCTTGACGGCGGCGCGGTCAGCGTGTTGCCGCTGCCCGGCACGGGCGCCTCAGAGCGCACGGTGGCCGAATTCGTCGCCAAGGCATTCAACGAGACCAACTGCCGCGGGTTGCGCTTCGTGACCGACTAACCCGCACTTCTCCTCAAAGGCAAAGGGCGAAAGGGACTTCAAGGACCCTAAGGACGCCGTCAATTCTCAGCCCAATGGTGGTGGGTTGAACGGGTCCTCTCCGTCCCTTAAGCCTTTCGTCCTTTCTCTTGGAGACGCCACGCAGGCGCGCGAAGTGCTATTTAACAGGCGGTGCGTCTTTGTCCTGACCCGGCGTGTCCCTGCAGAAGAGAATCGTGGACCCGTCGCAGGGGCTGATGATGTGAAGCAGGTCATAGCCGTTTGACCCAACCTCCAACTGTGGATAATAGGTCTGGTTGACCATATAGGGACTGCCGCTGAACGTGAACACCACGGGGTTGCCTCCACAGCTCTGATTGGGGCGGTCGGTCACAGTTCCCCAGAGAGACAACTGCCAGTGCGGATTCGCCTGCAGGTTGATCCAGGAGTAGAGCTCCCATCGATGGTCGTCGAGGTTCTCGTTGTAGAAGACAAGCCGGTAGTTCACGGTATGGTCACTGCAGTAATCGGTGGTGTCGTAGCTCCATTGGTTCTGGAACTTGGACAGCAACTCCGACATGTTTGCCGTTATTGTGACGGGATTCACTACCCCCGCATCCAAGGGGATGTCCGTTGCGCTCTGGCCGCGGTAGGTCACCGGTGCACCGGAGGGAAGAATGTATCCTATCCCCGCGTAGATGCTGAAGGTGGCTCCCGTGACCGGAATCAGGGGCGAGAAGGTGTTGCAGTTCATCTGGTACCCGGCTGGGAGTTGCTGCTGGCCGTTGATCTGCAGGTCCACAATGGGGAAGTGCGCCTCATTCTTGATTTGAACATAGGTGGTGGCGGCCGCACTGAAGACAGCGTTTACGGTCTTGGCTGCGTCCATCGTTATTGTGGTGGGGGTGGTTGTGCCCGACAGCGCCCCGCCCCAGCCCTGGAAGGCAAACCCCTGGGCCGGGGTTGCCGTAAGGGTCACCGCCTTTCCGGTGGGATAAGCCTCCGAACAGTCGCCGCCGCAGTTGATACTGTTGTCGCTGGTGGTGACGGTTCCGCTTCCCGTCTTGGTGATTTGCAGCGTGTACGTGGACGGGACTTGGACGAACACCGCCGTAACGCTCTTGTTGCCGTCAATCGCCAGCGCCATGGGCGTGAGGCTGCCGGCCAGGTCGCCCGACCAGTGATCGAATTTCCAACCCTGCGCCGCCGTTGCTGAAACTTGCACCGAGTCGCCGGCCGTTTGGCTGTGGTTGCCGACCGCGGGGCTGATGGTGCCCTGTCCCGAAACGCCCGTGGTCAGCGTATAGGTCTTGAGCGCGAAATTCGCCGTCACGTTCTTGGCCGAATTCATCAGCAGATCGTAGGGGTTCGTCGTGCCTGATATGTCGCCGCTCCATCCGGTGAAGGTGGAATCGCTCGCCACATTTGCGGCGAGCGAGACTCTGGTTCCGCTCAGATAGCTCTCGGTGCAGTCACCGGGGCAGTCGATGCCGTTCGCCGTGATCTTGCCCTTGCCGTTGCCGCCGCGCACTGTGTTCAGGGTGTAATTGGGCAGAACAAAGGCGGCGCTGATGGTCTTGTCGCCGTTCATCCTGATCGTGCAGGTGTTGCCCGTGGTCGTATCGGCCCCGGTCCATGAGGAGAAACTTGAACCGGAATCAGCCGCGGCCATCAGCGTGACCACCATTCCCGCCGGATAGGATTCGGTGCAGTCGGCACCGCAGCTGATGCCCGCGGCGCCCGAGGTCACCGTGCCCGTGCCGTTTCCGCTCTTGGTTATGTTGAGCGTGTAATTCTGGGCGGTGAAATTGGCGGTAACCGTCCGGTTGCTGTTGAGCGTAACCTGGCAGGTATTCCCCGAACTCTGGTCCGCGTTCGTCCACGAGGAGAAGATATAGCCCACGGCCGGTGTTGCGGTCAGGACCACGGGCGTGCCGGCGTCATAGGTTTCGCTGCAATCATTGCCGCAGTTGATGCCCGCTCCAGTCGACACCACCGTGCCGCTCCCGGTCTTTGCCACGGTCAGCTGGTAGGTCTTGAATGTGAACCGGGCTTGAATGTCCTTGTCCGTGTCCATCGTCACGGTGCACTTGTTGCCGTTCGTCGTGTCGGCGCCCGTCCAGCCGGAGAATTCCGAATCGGCGTTCGCGGTTGCCGTCAGGGTCACCGGCGTCCCGACGAGAATGTTCGCGGAACAGACGGAGCCGCAGTTGATGCCGCCGACGCTAGAGGTCACGGTGCCGTGGCCCGAACCGTTCCTGTCCACGCCCAGCAGGCGCGTGTCGGGCACAAAGGTTGCCGTGACCGGCTTGTCCGCGGCGAGGAGTACCACGGCAGTGTTTCCGGAACTTGCGTCCACCCCGGTCCACCCGGTGAATTTGGAACCGGGGCCGGCTGTGGCGAACAGGGGCACGCTCGTTCCCGAAGGATAGGTCAGCGTGCAGGTGCCGGTGCAGTTGAGGTCAAGATCGGTCACGTTGCCCGTGGCGCCGCCCGTGGCAATCACGTTCAGGAGGATGCTGCGGTACCGCGGCCCAAACTCCGCGGTCACCGTCTTGGCGCGGTCGACGGTGACGGTGCAGGTGTTGCCCGAAGCGCTGTCTGCGCCCGTCCACTGCACCAGGGTGGAATTGTCGTCCGGGGTGGCCGTCAGATGGACCACGTTGCCGTCCGTGAAATAGCCCGAGCAGTCGCCGCCGCAGTCGATGCCGGTGCCGGTCACGGTGCCGCTGCCGCTGCCTGTGCGGGAAATGGTCAGGGGGTAGCTGTTGGGCGTGCTGCTGGTGGACAGGCACACATCATCAACCAGGAAGTGCATGTAGTTCAGGGCGTTTGCGCCGCTGGTGCCCGCCCCGATGGAAACGGCATGACTGGCGCCGTCGGCGTAATTGGATACGTCCAGCACGACTTGGGTGTAATTGGCAAACCGGGCCTTGTCCGCGTTCGTGAAGCTTGCCACCGCTTTGCCGTCGATGCTGGCGGCCAGCGTGCCGGAGCCGGTGCCCGCCGCGAGAATGCGCAGATAGAAGCTCAGCGTGGCGCTGGCTGCGGCCGGTATGGTTTTCGTCTGGGTCAGCGAGGACTGGTCCGCCTTGGTCAAATTGCCAAACCACGCCCACCAACTGCCGGTGTGCGCTGTCTTGCCAACGACGAGTGTGTTGGTGAGCGGCGTTCCGTTGTTGGTGGAGGTTACGGTCCAGAATTTGTTGGGCGTGCCGCCCTCGAAACTGCCGTCGAGCAGCACGGAATTCGAACAGGCGAGTTCGGCGCAGGCGCCCGAGGAGATTACCAGGTCCACGGAGGCGCCGGAACTGACTGAAGCGTTGGCTGCCGGGGCCTGTCGGATGACGTTGCCCGCCGTCACCAAATTGCTGCATTCCTGGGTGATTGAACCGGCGGCCAACCCCGCGCCCGTAAGGCTGGTGGTTGCTGCAGCCTGCGTCTTGCCGACAACGTTGGGCACGGAGGCACGGCAGACTCCCGCCGAAACGGTGAGATTGACCTCACTTCCCGCAGGTGCCGATTGTCCGGCGGACACGCTTTGACTGATTACATCTCCAGTCGGCACGGTGTTGCTGCACTGCTGGGTGACCGTGCCTGTCTGCAGCGACGCATGCGCGAGCGCCGCGCCCGCCACCGCCTGCGTGTAATTCACCACGGAGGGCACGCTGACCATGCAGATGCCGTTCGAAATGACAAATGAAACCGTGGTGCCCGGTTGCGCCGCGGTGTCCTTCACAGGAGACTGGCTGACCACCTGGCCCAGGGGAACAGTGGCGCTGCATTGCTCAGTCGGTGTTGCGGGGATAAGCCCCGCCGCACTGATGGCTGCGGTGGCCTGCGCCTGTGTTTTTCCAGAGAGGTCGGGCACGGGAACCGTGCAGGGGCCGTTGGCCACGACGACGTTCACTGACGAACCGGGCGCCACGGGTGTATTCGCCGCAGGGGTCTGGCTGATGACGTTGCCCGAGGCCACAGTGTTGCTGCAAGAGTGCGTCACCGTGCCCAGCGAAAGGCCGGCGGTGGTGATGGACGTCGTTGCCGCGGCCTGAGTCTGGCCCACCACGTTGGGCGCATTCACGGTGCAGGGTCCCGTGGAGACCACAAGCGCCACTGCACTGCCGGTAGAGGCGGAGGTGCCTGCGGCGGGTGTTTGGCTGATCACATTTCCAGAAGCCACTGAGGCGCTGCACTGCTGTGTCAGGGTGCCGCGCACGAGTCCGGCAACGGTGATGGCGGTCGTTGCGGCGGCCTGGGTTTGGCCGACAACATTGGGGACGGTTACGTTGCACACGCCGGTTGATACGACCAGGTTCACGGGGCCGCCGGATGGCGTCGAGGTGTTCGCCGCCGGGGTCTGGCTGATCACTTGGCCGGACGCAACAGTTGGGCTGCATTGTTGTGTCACCGTTCCCAGAACGAGCCCGGCACCGGTGATGGACGTTGTTGCTGCAGCCTGGGTTTGGCCGACCACGTTGGGCACGGTAACATTACAGGGGCCGATGGACAGGACGAAGCTTACCGCACTGCCCGATGAGGCCGAGGCGTTGGCCGCGGGGGTTTGGCTGATCACGTTGCCCAAGGCGACCGTATTGCTGCACTGCTGCGTCACCGTTCCGATGGCCAATCCCGCTCCCGTAATTATGGCGGTCGCGGCGGATTGGGATTGACCGACGATGTTCGGAACGGTCGTGTTGCACGTGCCCGACGACACGACAAGATTCACCGCGCTGCCCAGCGTGGCGGACGTTGCGGCTGCAGGAAGCTGGCTGATGACGGTGCCGGACGCCACGGTATTGCTGCACTGATGCGCCACGGTGCCAAGCACAAATCCCGCGCCCGTGATGGTGGTGGTGGCCGCAGTCTGGGTCTGGCCCACGGCATTCGGAACCGTGCCGTTGCACAGGCCGGTGGAGACGACCAGACTTACCGAGATTCCCGAGATGGCCGAACTGTTCGCCGCCGGGGTCTGGCTGATGACCTTACCTGAGGTCACGGTGGGACTGCACTGCATCGTCACTGTGCCGGGGACGAGCCCCGCGGCGGCGATTGCGGAGCTTGCCGCGCTCTGCGTCTGGCCCACCACGTTGGGCACGTTGGTCGTGCAGGGACCGGTCGAGATGATCAGGTCCACCGAAGAGCCCGGCGTGACCATGTTGCCCGGCGCGGGATCCTGGCCAATCACATTGCCCAGGGGCACGGTAAAGCTGCACTGCCCTGTCGTCGTGCCCAGGACAAGCTGGGCGATCTCGAGTGCCGCGGCTGCGTCGGCCTGGGTTCCCCCGGCCAGAACCGGGACCGTGACGTCAACGGGTATTGTGGGCGTGTACACCGCGCCCACCTCAGCCGTCTGTTTGTTGGCGAGGGTGATGGGGGTGTTGGCGGGTGTGTTCCATCCATTCACTGGTTTGAAGGTAACCACATGGTCCCCGGCTTTAATCTTCTCCAGGGTTGTGCCGCTGGCCTGCCAGTCACCGCCGTCGACCGCCCATTGGGCGCCCGCCTCCACGGCCGCCGGGGGCAGGAGCGTTGTTTTTATGTTTCCCTGATTACAGCCGGATAGGGCCAGCAACGCTACAAGACCGACCCCCGCGAACAGTCTATTCCCGCGACGGAACCGAAACATACTTCGTACTCCTTTGACGACTCCCGAGATGACCGAAAAGACTGGCACACAGCGCCTTATTTTATGGTTTTGTCTTTTCCCAGTCCAGCGTCAAAAATACGGAGTTTTCCAGTATTGTCCCCTTTACTGCCGCAGGGTGGCGGACTTGCCCCTTTGCGGGATTCTTCCCTATGTCAGCCTGTTGTGGCGCTCACCGGGCGTCAAGGGTGGTCGTGTAAAGTGCAAGAAATAGCAATACAAAGAATAATAGCAAAAATATATATATGCCGGTGTATCTTAATAATGACAAGAACCGCGTGAGGGTCCGATCGTGTAGAGGCGGTATAGGGGGACTTCCATTGTACCAGCCGACTATTCGCCCCCCAGGCGCTTCTGTTCCGAGTGCGACCTTGTGGTTGCCCTCTTTTGGACTGCGACGGCAACGGCACTGCTTTCCCCCATCACAACCAAACACCGACGGACCTGGCAGGGTTTCGTTGCCAATGCGGCATCAGTGCGTTCGCAGCCCAAATGCGTGACCCCGCCGACTTGTCCACAAAGTCCCGATGCATTAGACTCGAGGCTATCGGCACATTAGCGCACAATGCTTGAGTATCGCTGTTCCGACCCGCCGCCGCGTACCGCGCACAGTTCCGGCTCCCCTTGCCGGGCAGGCTCTCGTGTGGGGACGATTCGTCGGCCAATCCGATTCCGTCTGTGGGCAGTCACCCGCACTCAAGAATGTGGGACAGGCACCCTCGCCTGTCGTTGCCGGATTCTTTCCCCTGCTCCGAATAACTCGTGGGCGCGGATGCTTCTGGTCCTCCTTGGGAGGGAGATAGCCCGAAAGGCGTTGGTCAAGGGATGTTCATGTCCCCCTAGGGGGAGGCCCGCAGAGCATTGGGCATGGGGATGTTCCTAGTCCCTCCTGGAGGGGGATTGTCCGCCGAAGCCTTCAGGCGAAGGAGGAAGGCCCGAACGGCAGAGGGCATGGAGATGCTTTTGATCCCCTCTTGAAGAGGGTAGCCTCCCCGTAGGGGGGGCGGAGGGTGTATGCACTCTGCGCAGACCCAATTCTCGGAGCAGAGAGTTCCAAGTATATGCGCGGGCGTACATTCCCCGGCCTTCGGGCCGTCCCCCTCATGAGGGATCAGAAGCAGCGCGGTTTCTGTTCAGGAATGGCGCAAGATGCAGTGAAAGGTAGACGCGGCATCTTGCCGCGTTCCGCATCGTCACGCTTCTGGCGGAAAGAGGCCGGAAGCCTCTTCTACGTTAGACGCGGTATCCTGCCGCGGGTTTTCATTTTGGAGTGCGGCGGCAACCACGCCGGTTTGCTGATTTCACGCGTTGCGGCTATGCCGACGGTGTCGCCGCTACGTTTGGCCGCCGCCCGTCACCGTGAAATGAAATAGCCAACCTGTTTGGTTGGGGGCCGACGAATGGGAGGATGTTCCACGTGGAACATGTTGTGCGCTTGTCGGCGAGTCAGCTCACTGCGTTCGCCGAACGAGGTACAGTTCGCCCCGCCGCGCTCCGCTCTGCGTCCAGTTGTCTTGCCAATGTTCCACGTGGAACATCGGCGTCTCAAACTCGTTCGGTACGCCGGACTGGCTGAGAAATACCGTGCCGACCGGCATCCACGCCGCCAGTGCCCGCCGTATCTTCTCGGGCGTCTCAACGGCACGTGCCGTGACCAAGTCAGCCGCGCGATCCGCCACGGCTGCGGGAAAGTTGCCGTGGATAATCTCGACATCCTGGAGACCCAGCGCGGCCACCACTTTGCGGAGGAAGCCCACCTTCTTCACCGATCGCTCCACCAGCGTTACCCTTAACCCCGGAAGGACAATCTTCATGGGAATCGCCGGATAGCCGCCGCCCGTGCCGATATCGAGCAGTGACCCCTCGGCCAATCCCAAGCGTACGACCACCGCAACCAGACTTACCGCATCGGGCAGGTGAATCGTTTCCAACTGGCGGGCATCGCCTATGGACACCAGGCTCGCGACCTTGTTCCATTCACGCATCAGGGCGCAATGGCGGGCCCACTGCTTTGAGACTGTGGCAGGGACTTCCAAACCCTCGTGCTGTAAGGCGGCTATAAGCTGTTCAGGTTGCATGGGTAAAGCATACCCCGGCACCCCCCATCCACGCAAAGAAGCCCCAAGGAGGGAATATCAGCCAGTTTTCATAGTTTTAGGGCCTGTTTTAGGCCTGGCATTGCCCTGGAAACGCAGCGGCGGTGCCCTCCCAGAGTGGGTGCCAGATTGATTTTCCCGGTGTAATGTGTTATCGTTCCATGACTTACCGCAGGAGCGGTGTATTCGCCGCCCTGCAAAAACGGGTAAATCTGTGAAGTATCTCGTACTTATAGGCGACGGCATGGCGGACCACCCGCTCGAAGAACTGGGTGGCCGGACGCCCATTGAGGCGGCGGCCACGCCGGCCATGGACCGGCTTGTCGCGCAGGGACTGACGGGGCAGTACTGCCCCATCCCGGACGGCCTGCCCCCCGGCAGCGACATCGGCAACCTGTCCCTCTTCGGCTATGACCCCTGCGCCACCTTCAGCGGCCGCGCGCCAATCGAGGCGGCCAACCAGGGCATCGCTTTGGCCGCCGACGAAGTGGCCTTCCGCTGCAACCTCGTTACCCTGGCCGACGGCACGATGCGTGACTTCACCTCCAGCCACATCACCACCGAAGAAGCCCGGGTCATCATCGCCACGCTCAACGAAACACTGGCGAAGGAATTCCCCGTTGCCTTCAATACGGGCGTGAGCTACCGTCACCTGGCCGTGCTGCGCAACAGCGCTGCCGCCTCGGACGATGCGCTCGTCGCCACCCAATGCACGCCGCCCCACGACATCACCGGGCAGGACTACGCGGGATACCTCCCCGCCGGCGATGCCAGCGCCCTGCTTCGCGCCATGATGGACCGCTCGCGCGAAGTGCTTGCCGACCATCCCGTCAACCGTGACCGTATCGCCCGCGGGCTCAACCCCGCCACGTCGATCTGGCTGTGGGGACAGGGCCGTGCCCCCAAGATGGCCACCTATGCCGACCTGTACGGAAAAACCGGGGCCGTGGTCTCTGCCGTGGACTTGGTCAAGGGCATCGGTGTCTGCGCCGGCCTCCAGGTGCTCAACGTTCCCGGCGCGACCGGCTGGCTCGACACCGACTACGCAGGCAAGGTCAGCGCCGCGCTCGGCGCGCTGGAAACGCTCGACGTTGCGTTCATCCATGTTGAAGCGCCCGACGAAACCGCGCACCAGGGCCGCACCGACCTGAAGATGCAGGCCATCGCCGACTTCGACCGCCATGTCGTCGCGCCCTGCCTCGAATGGGCCGAACGCCGCGGCGACACCCGCGTGCTGGTGGCCCCGGACCATTTCACGCTCATCTCCACCAAGACCCATGCCGGCGGCCCCTGCCCCTTTGCCCTCTATGGGCCGGGCGTGCCCGTCGGCGGCCAGACCGCCTATTCGGAGGGTGTTGCCGCCACAAGCGGCATTCTCATTCGCGACGGGCACCGCCTCGTGCGCGCCTTCCTCAGCGACGCGGCGATAGCCCTCTGATCCCCGCGCGGGACTTCCCCGCCGCGCGCTCGTGTTTCACAGGCAGTCCCAATCAAGCATCCCGCCCTCCGGGCGTTGCGGAGTATAGTTCAATGATAAAACACATAGAAATATATGACACCACCCTCCGAGACGGCGCACAGGGTCCCGGCGTAAAGTTTTCCGCCGACGATCAACTCCGCGTCGTCAAGGCGCTCGACACCCTGGGCGTCCGCTACATTGAGGGTGGCCAGCCGGGCTCCAATCCCAAGGCGGTTGAACTGTTCCGCCGCGCCGCCGACCTCGACCTGAAGACGGCCGAAATGGCCGCCTTTGGCAGCACGCGCCATTCGAAGTCGGCCGTCGAGGACGACGCCAACGTCAAGGCGCTGCTCAAGGCCAACACGCGGGTCGTCACCATTTTCGCCAAGACCTCGGCATTGCACGTGCGCGAGATCCTCGGCGTCACGCCCGAGGAGAACCTCGCGCTCATCGAGGAGACGGTGGCCTATCTCACCGCGCACAAGCGCGCCGTGTTCTTTGACGCCGAGCATTTCTTTGACGGCTACGCCGAGGACAAGGTCTACGCGCTGACCGTGCTCGAAGTGGCGCTGGCGGCGGGTGCCGCCTCGCTCCAGCTCTGCGAGACTAACGGCGGCCGCCTGCCCTTCGAGGTCGAGGCCGCCACCGCCGCGGTGCGCAAGAAGTTCCCCCGCGCCGTGCTCGGCATTCACGCCCACAATGATTCGGGCTGCGCCGTGGCCAACACCCTTGCCGCCGTGCGCGCGGGCGCCACCCAGGTGCAGGGCACCATCAACGGTTATGGCGAGCGAACCGGCAACGCCGACCTGTGCACAATCATCCCGAACCTGCAGCTCAAGATGGGCTATGATGTGTTCCACGCCGACCAGCTTGCCCGGCTCACGCGCAAGTCGCACCTCATTGCCGAACTGGCCAACATGAGTCCCCGCGACCACGCCCCCTACGTGGGCCGCGACGCCTTCACGCACAAGGGCGGCATGCACGCCGACGCCGTGCGCAAGTGCAAGGTCAGCTACGAGCACATCGACCCGACACTGGTCGGCAACCAGACCCGCGTGGCCGTCAGCGAAGTGTCCGGCCGCTCCAGCCTCATGCAGAAGGCCTCCGAACTCGGTATATCCCTGGACCGTCATGACCCCTCCACAAAAGAGATCCTGGCCCGCGTCAAGGACCTGGAGAACGAGGGCTACGAGTTCGAAGGCGCCGACGCCTCGCTTGACCTGCTCATGCGCAAGGCCACGGGCCGTTTCGAGTCCTCGTTCAAACTGCTGGCATACCACGCCCGCGTCAACCAGGTCGCGCTTGGCGCGGAGCCCGTTTCCGAGGCCACCGTCAAGGTCCAGTTGCCCAACGGCCGCATTGAGCATACCGTCGCCGAGGGCCACGGCCCCGTCGACGCGCTCAACATGGCCCTGCGCAAGGCGCTGCGCGAGATGTACCCCGAAATCGCCGATGTCCATCTGGAGGACTACAAGGTGCGCATTCTCGACGGCAAACTTGCCACCAGCGCCAAGACGCGCGTGCTCATCGAGTCCAGCGACGCCGAGGAATCCTGGAGCACCGTGGGCGTGTCGGAAAACATCATCACCGCCTCCTGTGTGGCCTTGGTAGACAGCCTTGAATACAAGCTGTTGCGCGTGCGCCTGCGCCAGGAAAACGGAAACGGCGACAAATCCTGACCGTGGCGGTATAATGCTTTAATGAGGTGTGTGGCACTGGTCGGGTGTGCCGCGCTGAAACGTGGGCCCGACGGAGGCACTGACATGCGCATACGCCAACTGTTCGGGGTGATTCTTCTGCTTGCCGCGATCGACGCCGCATTCAGCGAATCGGCGCAGGCCGCCATCACCATGCAGCGCGTCATCGTACCTGCTGTCTACACGCCCGGCCAGATTATTAACGTCACCGTAACCATCAATCACACCGATGCCAACAATATTCTGGCCCTCGGCATCAAGGACACCGTGCCCGGTTCCTGGCGTCTGGCAAGCGAAACCCCCTATTTCTCCGCCAACCCGGACATGAAACCCGCGGCTGCCCAAGACATCGACAACCTGGACGGCACCCGCAACTTCGAGTTTGCATACATCCTCATCCCACCCTTTCCCGCAACGTTTACCTATCGCGCACAAACAGATACCAGTGACAGCGGTTCGCTAACCATTACCGGACACGCCGTCTATCGTCAAACCGGCAGCGAATTACAGTCGCCCGTAGTTGAAACCGTGGTGCAGGCCAACTCATCAACCGAAGGCGAACCCGCCACCGGTGGCGGCTGCACCGGTTGCAGCGGATGCAGTCAGGGCGCCAAGGGCCTTGGTGTGACACTGGGCGATTTCTTCGTGTCCGCACTGGCGCTTGCAACCCTGCTGGCGCTGTCGCGCCGGCGCGGATAGCGGCGGACAAGGAACCGTAGATGCAACGGCAACGCTCAGGTCAAGAGACTTGCCCTCCCAAGTCCCCCTTCGAAGGGGGTGGTCGGCGAAAGCCGACCGGGGGATGTCTTCCCAGCGGGGCCCCAAGACGGTGCGCTTCCCGGACACCCCAATCGCTCATGAAACATTACGGCTGCCTTTTTTTGGAGTACGGCGGCAACGACGCCGTTTCGCTCTGCCACCGCATTCCAAAATGGAGAACGCCCCTCGTTCCCCCGAACGGTCTGTGCGGTCGTGAGGAGAGCTCCCCATGCGCCTGATCATCGCCAAACCGCGCGGCTTCTGCGCCGGTGTCGACCGCGCCATCCGCAGCGTGGAGCGCGCCCTCGAACGCTACGGTCCGCCGGTCTACGTGCTCAACAACATCGTGCACAACGCGCACGTGGTGGAAGACCTCCGCACAAAGGGCGCCGTCTTCGTGCGCAGCCTCGACGACGTGCCTGAGGGCGCCCACCTCCTCTTCAGCGCCCACGGCGTCGGGCCCGACCGCTGGGAGCACGCCGAGCGGCTTCGTCTCCGCGTCATTGACGCCACCTGCCCGCTCGTGGAAAAAGTGCACCACGAGGCGCGCCGCTTCGCCGAAAAGGGGTTCTCCGTGATTATGATTGGCGAGCCGGGTCACGACGAGACCGTCGGCACCGTCGGCTGGGCGCCTGACCACATCCACATCATCCAGAAGCCGGCAGACGTCGATAAGCTTGACGTCGCCGACCCCGAAAAAGTTGCCTACATCACGCAGACCACGCTCAGCGTCAACGACTGTCAGGCCGTAATCGACGCGCTTCGCCGCCGCTTCCCCGCCATACAGGGTCCGGTCCGCGCCGACATCTGCTACGCCACCGCGAGCCGCCAGGCCGCCGTGCTCCAGTTTGCCCCCGAAGCCGATCTGGTACTCGTCGTGGGCGACCCCGAAAGCGCCAACTCCACCCGGCTCCGCGACATCGCCCGCGCACTGGGCAAGCCGGCGGAACTCATCCCCGATGCCGACGCCATCCGTACCGAATGGCTCGTCAACGTCGCCACCGTGCTGATCACCTCCGGTGCGTCCGTGCCGGAAAGGCTTGTCGAGAACGTCATTGCCTGGTTCCGTCAGCAGGGCCCCTGCCAGGTCGAGGAAAACGCCCTCACCCAGGAAGACACCGAATTCCGCCTGCCCAAAGAAATCGCCTGACCGCGGTTATTTCTGGGGAAGCCGTACGCAGGGGGCCCGTTTTTGGAGTGCGGCGACCATGCCGCCGCTTTGTCAGGCGGGGCCATGCCCACAGCACTCCAAATTCGGGCAGCAATAGCTACAGTGCTGCCACAGCACTCCTAAGAGACGGCCGGTGTTCTACAACACCGCCAGCAGGTCTTTCATCGCCGGATACAACTGCCGGTACTTTGCGTGCATTTCTTTGTACTGGGCGTGGCGGGCCATATCGGGCTCGAAGACGCGGTCGCGGGCGACGAAGCGGGCGACGCCTTCGGCCGGGCCGCTGAACACGCCCGTGGCACAGCCGGCGAGAATGGCCGCGCCGAGCGCGCCGCATTCGGTGATCTTGGGACGCACAAAGGGCACGCCGTAAATGTCGGCCTTGATCTGGAGCCATTCGGCGGACTTGGCGCCGCCGCCCGTGGCGATGAACTCGGACATGTCGATGCCGAGCCCGCGCAGCGCGTCCAGGCTCTCGACAAAGTAGAACGCCGCCCCCTCGATGACGGCCTTCAGGATTTCACCGCGTTCCGTGCTAGTGCGCAGGCCCGCGATGACGCCGGCGGAGTCCGTAATGAAATCAGGCGAACCGGTGGCCTCGAAATGCGGCAGCACGAGCAGGCGCGACGGCGCCCCGGGCATTTCGCGCAGCAGCGCGCCGTACACATCCTCGCCGTGCAGGTCGGCGGCGAAGGTGTCGCGGAACCATTTCACCAGTGAGCCGCTTTGGTTGTAGAGGAACGACAGGTACAATCCCGGCAGGACGTGGTGCTCGACGTTGAGTCCTATCGGCAGCATCCTGTCCGCCGACGGGATGCCGTCGTAGACGGGCGTGATGCACTCCACCGTGCCCATGCCGCACACCGCCTTGCCGCCGCTGCAGATGCCCGCGCCCAGCGCGCCGCAGCACTGGTCGTGCGCGCCCACGACGATCTTCACGCCGGCGGGCAGACCCAACTCCGCCGCGATGTCGGCGCGCACCTCGCCCGCCACCGTGCCGCTGGGCACGGGCCGGGGCAGGCATTCGACGCCGATCTCGGACCACGCCAGCAGCAGTTCTGCCCAGGCCTCGTTTCGGATGTCGAAAAGCAGCGTGCGGTTGGCCAGCGCATAGCTCGTGACCGGCTCGCCGCCGAGCATGACCGACACGAGGTCGCCCCAGAGCAGAAACTTGCTGGCGCTGTCGAACAGCACGGGTTCATGGTCGCGCAACCAGAGCAGCTTGGGCAGCGAGTAGTTCGGGCCGGGGATGTTGGGGTTGATCGCGTAGAAGGCCTCGCGGCCGAAATCGGCCTCGAGCCGCTCGGCATATTCAGCACCGCGCGTGTCCACCTGCAGGATGCTGTTCGCCAGCACCTGACCGTCCCTGCCGACGGGCGTCATGGCCTCCCCCATGGAACTGACGCAAAGCGCGCTAATGGGATCATGGCCGGTCTGCGCCGCCACCTCGGCGATAACTTCCCGCACCCGCGCCAGCACCAGACGGCTGTCCAGCTCGGCCCATCCCGGCCGCGGATGCACCGTGGGATACTCCCGCTGCGCGGCCGCAATGCACCCGCCCCCGATGCCATATGCGGCCGCCTTGCAGCCGCTTGTGCCCACATCAATTCCGAGAAGACTCATGATACGAATTCCCAGCTACCGGTTCTTCACCCACCCCACCTCTGTCACTTCATCGTAGGGATAGTCGAGGTCTTTTGATTTCAATGGAGTCACAATACGCCCCTTATAAGGTAACGATATCTTGTGTGGGCAGTTCTTTTCGTCCTTGATTTCAGGATTGTACCTTAGAATAGCTTCTTTCAATAGGCGCGCCTGCTCCTCATCTGACTGTTTGGGCTTTCCCGTGCGATTATTCTCCGGCATTCTGGCCAAGGCCACACCCACAAGCGCATCTAAGGAGGTGGGAAGATCGGTCCAAGAAACCTGAACCCAATTGTTGTGAGACACCTCCAGCAGACGATCATCTTTCAGCAAATACACCGTTCGTGTTTCGACCCCTTGACTTCCCTCATGCTGTCCGCTGTCGTCCATTCCTCCACGTCCGTGAGATCGG
>CAIJOU010000559.1 GCA_903822375.1 Candidatus Hydrogenedentota bacterium | reverse complement strand
GGCCCCGGAGGGGCCGCACAACAGTAGCCCCGGGTGACCGAAGGGAACCCGGGGTAACGGCATAAAACAGACCCGTCCCCAACGGGGGCGAACAAGGCGATGGCGTACGGTTTCCTATGTGTTCGCCCCCTTCGGGGACGTAAATGTTTCGCTCCATTAACCATGGGTTCCGCTTCGCTGCACCCATGGCTACTGTTGTGCGGCCCCTCCGGGGCCGAAAGATCCGGGGCAGAAAGAAAGGGGTGGTTCGATTAGTGTGTTATGCTAACAAACAACAAAATCACAGCCCGCGCGGTAGACGCGAAGGAGAATGGCATGTCCATACAGTTCAGCGCCGATGAGATACTGGCAACAGCAGAGAGAATCGAAGAGAACGGCGTGGCCTTTTACTCCGCCGGATGCGAGGTCGTTTCCGAGCCGGAGGCAAAGGTCCTGCTTCGACGCCTTTCATCGTGGGAGGTGGCCCACGTGCACATCTTCAAGGCGATGCGGAGCGCCTTGACCGCCGAGGAACAGACGCCAACGGTGTTCGACCCGGAAGACCAGACGGCGCTGTATCTGCAATCCATGGCCGACAGGACAGTCTTCACCTCGAAAATGAATCCCGCGGAGATGTTCGGGCCGGAACCCACCTTGAGGCACGTCCTGCAGTTGGCGCTGGAGCGCGAAAAGGATGCCGTGGTCTTCTATTCGGGCATCCGGGATATGGTTCCGGCCAGACTGGGCCGCGACAAAATCGACGGGATCATAAGGGAAGAGGTCAGCCACGTCGCAATGCTGGAAAAGCAACTCGGCAGCCTGCGGGATTGAGGCGGGAAGACGTCTCATTGAGATGCCTGAAGAGACCTTGTTGAGGACCATCGTTATGACTTCGCAAAGGCTTGGAAAGAACACTTCGGGGGTTGAAGTCGTCAACATTTCTGCGCACGGAGTATGGCTATGTGTGAACGGGCGCGAGCATTTTCTGCCACACGCGGACTATCCATGGTTTCGCAACGCGACGCTCGGCGCTGTTCTGAACGTTCAACTCCTTCATGAAACCCACCTGCACTGGCCCGACCTCGATGTGGACCTTGAATTGGACTCGCTTGAGAATCCTGACGCCTATCCATTGACCTACAAACAGGCATCCCCCCCTCGTGTCAGATAGGTCTCGATAGGCAGCGACGATTATCTCGTCCGTGAAAGAATAACCCCCGGAATCCTCACCGCGTTGCGGCGGATTCCGGGGGCTCTTTCTTTTTCTTTGTGCTATGGTGACTTACATCTTCGCAAGAATCTTGGCGAGTCGTCTTTCGGTCTGGATGGCGCTTCTAACCGTGTGGTAGTTGATTTTCCACGCGTGGGCCATGTGCGTCCAAAGCAGCGTGTTGTTCTCGTCGAAGAGGGGCCACCATTCGCCGACTTTGTGGTTGATCATGACATCCATGACGAAGCGGTGCACATTCTCGTAGGCATCCCAATACTTCTCTTCTCCGAAAATCTCGTAGGCGTCGGCCAGGCCGATGAGGCACTCGGCCTGCTGCCAGAATTCCTTGTTCCGCTCGCGGGCGGGTCCGTCGTTCGGGCCTTCGCAATACACGCCGCCCAGTTTGCGGTCGATGCCGTAGGCCACGCAGTGGTCCACAAGCTTGCGGATCTTTTCCTTGTAATCATCGAGGTTAAGGCCAAGAATGTCGATGCTGTGCTTGAGCAGCCAGGCGCACTCGACGTTGTGCCCGAAGGAGGTGTTGTTGAGCGGGCGGCCCTCATCCTCCTCGACGTCGCGGTCAGCGCCCCAGACGTTCTTGAACAGGATGGCGCGCAGGGGCGTCCAGTCAAAGGCGAACTGGGCCTGGCCGGTGCCGTACTCGGGATGCATGACACGCTTGAAAAGAAGATCAATGATCCGCTGCGTCTCTTCTCGATGCTTAAAGTCGCCGGTGGCCTCATAGAGGTTGGTGAATGCCTCCATGAGGTGCATGTGGCAATCGTAGCCCTTGCGGTCGCCGCCGTAGACGCCGGGCTTCTTGGGACTCCAGTCTTCCTCAATGAACTCGCCGAAGCCGCCGTAGGTCACGTCCGCCGCCTTGATCTTCAGCGTGTTGTACGTCTCTATGGCATAGTCGAGTCCGCGGCGGTCGCCGGAGGCCATGGCGTATTCGGCCATGGCGTACACGCCAAAACACTGGCCGTACATGATCTTGGCGCGGTCTGCGGGCGTGCCGTCCTGCTCAGTGGTCCAGAACCAGCCGCCATGCTTGTCGTCCCAGAAATGATTGATGACGAAATCCACACCCTGTTTGGCGTAGCCAAGGAAGATGCCGTCGGGGTCGAGGTTGTAACGCGACACTTCGGACGAGGTGAAGATCATGCGCAACTGGCAGACGAGCGTCTTGAGCGTTTCGCCGGTCGGGTTGCCGTCCTTGTCGAGATAGGTGAGGAATCCGCCGTATTCCTTGTCAATCCCGCGCGTGGTCCAGAACGGCAGCAGTTCCTTGAGCAGGTGGTCCTGCATTTCCTTGTGCGCAAGTTCAACGCGTTCCTTGATGGTCATGACGTCTTGTCCTCTCCGATGTTTTCCGGACCCGCGGGGGCGTTTTCGGGAAGGCCCG
>CAIJOU010000558.1 GCA_903822375.1 Candidatus Hydrogenedentota bacterium | reverse complement strand
TTCAGGCGCTGTCGGAAGTCGCGGGACTTCGTATCGCGCTTCAACCGGATTGCTCTTCATGTTGGAAACACTCATGGTTCGCTTCATGGGTGCGATTTAATTCTGTTGAAGGGGGCGCGGCAGGGCGGCGCGCGAAACATCGTTTTCCTGTTGCCTCGGGCCATTTTTTTTGATTAAATGCGTGTCGTTTGGAGAACGACATGCTATGACACTGGCAAACACACGAGAACTGGACGCGCGCATTGATGATCTCAGGGCAGAGATCGACGGGATTCCTGTGATGCTCCACGGCGCACTGCTGACCAATCGTAATCGGGCCAAACGCAAGGACGGTAGCGTGCAGGTCTCGCCGGAGCACTACACCTTTCAGTACTACGACGTGGACGGGCATCGCAAAAGTAAGCGTATTCCAGGGAACGCGAAGGCGGCGGTGGAACGTCTGGTCCGCGCCGGCGACCGCTACCGGGCGCTGGAGCGGGAATATCGGGTGCGGTTGACGGAACTCGCGCTGGCCGACGGCGGTAAAAAAAACGTCTGAACCGGCGACTGCCCCGTCCGGCGTTAGTAAACATCGAGGCCGTTTTGCGCGCTGTCGAGACGGGTCCGGTCGACGACGAAGGTTTTCCCGTTGCGCTCAAGGGCTTGGACGGAAGTCTCTTGGACGCGGCGGTCCGCGACATGCGGGTACTGTTAGCGGCGATCCTTTCGCGTTTGGGCGGACGCAAGACCGCGCAGGCACATGCCTACCGGACACGGCAAATCCTGACGTGTGTTGGCTGGATTCCCGTCCGGTTCGCCTACATTCGCAAAGCTGGCTCCTTGGCGTTTCTCACGGCCCTTGGTGTCACGGCCAGAAGTACGGCGGCCGCGCGCGACCGGGTCGTACGTTGCGCCGCCCTGTGCGGATCTTTCGCGGAGGGTTGTGGCATGCTCAAACGCCTGACCGGCATACACATCTGCGTCTCTAAAGTCAGGACGCTGGCGCTCGCCGATGGGGAACAATGCCTGCGGGCGCAGGATGAGGCGGCCCCGGACGTGCGGTCTTACCCCAGACGCACGCCGAAGGACGGGGAGACGGAAACCGCGCGCACCATGTTCTGCATGCTGGATGGCACCGGCGCGCCCTGCACGAAGCAAGATACGGTTGACACCCCGGGCAAGAATGGAGATGCCGGAACCCGGCAGATCCGGGTCGCACTTTTCGGCGAATACGGATGGCTGGACAAGAAGGGCCGCCCGTCTCCTTTCAAGGGATCCTTCTCCTACGCGGTCTCCGGAGCGGAAATCGCCGAGGTTACGGGTCTCGTCCGGAAGCTCGGACTGGCGCGGGGGTACGGATCGGCGGCGCGCATGCAATGTGTTGCGGACGGAGAAGAGGCGCTTGAAAAGGCGCTACGCGATGCGTTCCCCGACGCGATCTTCACCAACGACTTCATGCACGCGTGCGGGCACCTGCATGCATGCTGCGAGAACCTCGAACTCTCCGCCGACGCCACGGCCAAGGAATACCGCTTCCTGAAGGGCCTACTGTACAGAACCAGCGCGACCGCCGTCATTAAGCGCATCGAAACCAAACACGCAACCGCACTGCGCGCTTCTCCGGAAGCCGAGAAGGAACTCGATTACCTCCGAAAGCGCCAGCAGAACATGCGCTATGGCTGGCTCAGAAAGGAGGGCCTCTTCATCGCCTCCGGGCACATCGAGGCCGCCGCCAGAGTCCTCGTCGTCAGGCGGTGCAAGCAGGCCGGCATGCACTGGCGGCACAAGAACGCGATTCGGATGAGCGCCATCCTCGCGCACATGCGCTCTGCCGCATGAACCTTCAACGAAATAAAATCACACCCGTAAGGAACCGCAGTACCACGAAGGAAAGAGCGCCGGTGAACTTCATGTTTCATGATTCCTTATTCGATGTTCTGCTGTTTCATTGGCTGTTGGGATTGGGGGGTGGCGGAAGAG
>CAIJOU010000557.1 GCA_903822375.1 Candidatus Hydrogenedentota bacterium | reverse complement strand
ACTCTCCGTGGGGATGGGCGGGTACAGGCACCTGTTTCGGTATGGTCAGATTCTCAGGTCCAAGATGCTGGCGGAAACAGGATGCCAGCCCCCTGAGTTGAAGAGGGTTGGATTTATGCGGGCGTCTGCGTAGAATAGCGCGGATTGTAGATTTTGGGTGTTCCGTTTGGAGAGGGTCCGGGCGATGACTGTTCGGGAGCGCCCACTGTGAACGGAAGCCGTTTCCGCCACTGAAACCACGGTCAACATAGGACTTTCAAGCATGAACAACAGCAACCCTGTCTTCGTCCTCGGCGGTTCAACGTTGAACGGCCTCGACTGGGTGGCCATTGCCGCCTATTTCGGTGTTCTCCTGTGTGTCGTTTGGTGGGTGGTGGCCAAACGCAAAGACACGGCCGCGGACTACTTCCTCGCCGGCCGCAACCTGAGTTGGTGGGTCATTGGCGCGTCCATATTCGCGTCAAACATCGGTTCGGAACACATTGTCGGCCTTGCCGGGTCCGGGGCGAAAGACGGTGTGGCCCTGGCGCACTATGAACTCCACGCCTGGTGTCTGCTGGTGCTGGCGTGGGTGTTTGTGCCGTTTTACGCGCGCTCACTGGTGTTTACCATGCCTGAGTTCCTGGAAAGGCGCTTTTCTACGCAGTCGCGATATCTGCTTTCCATCTCCTCGCTGCTCACCTTTATTGTTTCCAAGATCGCTGTGGGTATTTTCGCGGGCGGCGTGGTGTTCGGCGCGCTGCTTCCCGAATTGCAGGTAAACATTGGACCAATTCATCTTGACAGTTTTTGGGTCGGCTCGATTCTAGTCATCGTGCTGACCGGTCTGTACACGATGCTCGGCGGCATGCGCGCCGTGGCCTACAACGACACCGTTCAGGTGGTTGTTCTGATCTGCGGTTCGCTGCTGCTGACGGTGTACGGCCTTGTCAAGCTTGGCGGGTGGGGCGAACTGCGGTCCATCTGCGGCTCTGAGATGTTCAATCTCTGGAAACCGCTTGTGCCCGCCGGCACGATTGCCACCTGGGCGCCGGTCAAGGAATTGGACGGGGGCGGCAACATTGTGCGCCAGGCATGGTATTTCAACAACAACTACCCGTGGCTGGGCATGGCGATTTGCGCCCCGGTCATCGGCCTGTGGTATTGGTGCACCGACCAGTACATCGTCCAGCGCGCGCTCGGCGCCCCGAACGAAAAGGTCGCCCGGCAGGGGTCCATCTTTGCCGCATTTCTGAAGCTCTTTCCGGTGTATCTCTTCATCATCCCCGGTTTGATCTGCTTTGCCCTTGCCAAGAGCGGCAAGATTCCCGCGCTTACGGAAGCCCTCAGCCATCCTGACGGCGCGCAAAGCGCGTTTCCGTTGCTGGTGCAGCACCTGTTGCCGGCGGGACTGCGCGGCATCGTTGTCGCCGGACTGCTCTCGGCGCTCATGGGCTCGCTCGCGGGCGTTTTCAATGCCTGTTCCACGCTCTTCACGGTGGACATCTACGAGAAGTTGCGCCCGAAGGCGTCGCAGCATGAAATCGTCCGCATGGGCCGCATCGCCACGGGCGTGATGGTGGCGATTGCGATGGCATGGATTCCCGTAGTAAAAGGCGCGCACGGTCTTTACAACTATTTGCAGTCCGTCCAGGGTTATCTTGCGCCGCCGATCTTTGTGGTGTTCTTCTTCGGCGTGTTCTGGAAGCGGCTGAACGCCGCCGGCTGCCTGTGGGCGATGATTATCGGCTTCATAGTCGGCGTGTTCCGCATGGCGGTGGACACGCCGTGCACGCTGAACCCCGATTTCCACTACAGCGAAGGCTCGTTCTTCTGGATCGTGACCAATATCAACTTCCAGTATTTCAGCATTCTGATTACCATCATTTCGGCGGTCGTCATGATCGTGTTCAGCTACCTGACACCGGCGCCGGACGAGGCGCAAATCAGGAATCTGACCTTCGCAACGACCACGGCGGAGCACAGGTCCAGCAGCCGCGCCAGTTGGGGCGCCGGGGAGGTTTTCGCCTCGTGCGTGGTGATGGCGTGCATCCTCTTCGCCTATCTGTATTTCACGGGGTGACGATTCGGACGACGTCCCACACCATAGGTGATGTTGAAGCCGGTGCCCGCGGGCGCGTGGTGGTACACAAACTACCCGCATGCAGCGCGCACCTGAAATACAGTATGGGGGGCGCCGCTCAAGACATTGACTTTGACCTGTATCTGTGTTCCGGCATGTGGGGAGTCATATGTGTTGACGTGCGCCGGGAGGTGCTTGTGGTGAGGGAGAAGACGGGCCTCTATATTTCGCCGGCGGAAGAGCGAAGGGCCGCGGCGCGTGCGGCCGCCAAAACCCGGCCCGTGGACTTGGCCAGCACGTAACTTGTCACGGGCTTTCCCAGGACCTCCGCCACTCCGGCGGCTGCGGTGTCTTCCTCGCTGAGGGCCGTGCTCAGGCCGGTGGCCAGGATAACGGGAAAGTCCGGGCGGATCGCGTGCGCCCTTGCCGCAAGTTCCAGTCCGGTGCAGAACGGCATGGTGTGGTCGGTAATCATCAGATCGAACGCAACCGGGTCTGCGCTGAACGCGTCAAACGCCCTGTTGGGGTCGCTGAACGCGGTCACGGCATAGCCCAGACCGGACAGGACGCGCTCGCCGAGTTTCACCAGCATTTCCTCGTCATCGACAAAGAGAATGCGCTCCCCATGGCCCACCAGGGGGGCGTCGGGACTTACCCCCGTTTCCTGGGCGCTCATCTTCACCGTGGAGAGCCACACCCGCACCGTGGTCCCCTTTCCCGGTTCGCTCTGCATGTCGATGGCGCCGCCGTGGCTCTTGACAATTCCATGCACGATCGAAAGGCCGAGGCCGGTTCCCTTGCCCTGCGGCTTGGTCGTGAAGAACGGGTCAAAGGCGCGTTCCAGTGTTGCCTGATCCATGCCGCAACCCGTGTCCCGCACCGTCATGCGCAGCCATGCGCCGGGGCGCAGATTGGGCATGGACTCGGCCTGCCGCGCGTCCACGGTGACCGGTTCGATGGAGAACGAAAGCAGGCCGCCGTCCTTCTCCATGGCATGATAGGCGTTCGTGCACAGATTCACGATGACCTGGTGCAACTGCGAGTGGTCGCCCATCACGTAGTCGCAGTTCCCGGCGATTTCCGACCGCATTTCTATGGTGGCCGGAATCGATGCACGCAACAGATTCAGCGCCTCCCTGGCCAGAAGGTCCAGCCGGAGCGGTTGCTGCGGCTGCTCCTGCCTGCGGCCAAAGGTCAGGATCTGCCGCACCAGGTCGACCGCGCGGTGACCCGCCGCGACCACCTGCCCCAAATCCTGGGCGGCCTGGCCGTCGGGCGGGATGTTCGCCATGGCCATCTGTGTGTAGCCGATGATGGAGGAAAGAATGTTGTTGAAATCATGCGCGATCCCCCCCGCCAGCGTGCCGATCGCCTCCAGCTTCTGCGTTCGGCGCAGCTGCACCTCAAGGTTGCTTTCCTTGGTGATGTCGCGGAGAATTATCACCACTTCCGACGTCCGGCCCACGTCGTCGCGGACCGGCGACGCCGTCGCCTCAATGGCCAGGTCCGTCCCGTTGATGTGCCTGCCGTTGATGCGGCCGCTCCACACACTGCCGCCCGCCATGGTCTCCCGGAGTATCTGGGCAAGCCTTCCGTCGCCGTCGTTCACAATGCCGGCGATGGGCACACCCAAGACGGCGGCGCGGGGATGTCCAAACATCGTTTCAATGGCGGGATTGACGTAACGCGTTGTGCCCTCCGCGTCGGTGATGACAACCGCCTCCGCGGCATGCTCAATCGCCGTGCCCAGGCGGCGCAGTTCCTCGTCGGCACGCCTGTGCCCGGTGATGTTCTCATGGGCCACGATAACGCGGCGGGGGCCATCGCCCGGGAACGGCGTCACGCGTCCGATAAACCAGCGCTGTTCGTTCGGGCTGTGGCAGGAATACTCAAGATCGAACCTGTCCAACGCACCATGGAGCACGGCGCGGATTCCCGCGGCAAAGGCGACCGCCTCCCACGCGCCCTCACCTCTCGCCCGGTCTGCCGTTTCAAGGTAGTTCGCGCCCTCGCAACAGGCCGCGGCGTCGCCGCCATTCGCCAGGGCAAAGGCGCGCCATACCTTGTTTACGGCAAGAATGACGCCGTTTTCGTCGAGAATCGCAATGCTTGCCGAAATGCCGTCAAGCGTGGAAAGCAGGAACAGCTTGGACTCCTGAAGTTCCTCCGCCGCACGATGCCGGTCGGTGACGTCGCGGGTTGTGCCCCATATGCACACGCAACAGCCATTCTCTTCTATGCCGACAATGTTGCTCAGCGTGTACAGCGTGCGGCCGTCACGCAACTTGTCCATGGTTTCCAGACTGCTGGTGCGTCCTCCGGCGCGGATGATCTGAAGGACCAGCGCCATCTTCTCCTCATGCGTGCCGGTCAGCAGATCGCTCAGCGGGGTTCCCAGTGCCCGTTCCGCACTTTCATGGCCGAACTGCCGAAGATAGGCGTTGTTGCATTCGGCGAGCCGAGCCCGGCTGAGGATGGCCGCGGCCAGTTCCTGCTCGTCCAGGGCCAGGGAAACGGGCGGTATGACGTCGCAGCGCCACACCCCCTCCGAACTCATCTCGACGAACATCCGGTACCGCTCCTCGCTCTTGAGAAGCGCCTCCCGGGTTTCGTCCAGGTGCCGTTCCATGAGGATCTTGCGGATGACCTCGCCGATGACCATGGGCAGCGTCTGAATCAGATAGGCGTCCTTGACCAGATAGTCACTGGCGTTGAGCTTCATCATTTCGACGGCGATGCGCTCGTCTCCGTAACCGGTCATGACGACAAAGGGCGCCGCACAGCCCTCCGCCCGGAGGGTTTCCACGAGTTCGCGGGCGTTCATGTCCGGCAGGGAGTAGTCCAGCAACAGCAAGAGGTCCCTGTCCCCCGTCACCGCCGCTATCGCCTCGGCCCCGCTCAGTGCACCCCTGGTCGCAAATCCGGCCTTCTGCAGCGTCTTTTGGATAAGCCGGTTCAGACCGGCGTCATCCTCGACCACCAGCACGGGCAACAGTTCTCCGGACGGTTCGACCGCGATGGTCACGCCGTCTTCCACCGTTTCGGGTTTGCCTACTGCCGCGGGATGCATGTCATTGCCCCGTGTTTCCGTTCACCTCGGGCACTTCGATCACCATGAGATAGAGCCCGAGCTGCCTTATCGCCGTAATGAATTTCTCATAGTCCACCGGTTTGGTAATGTAATTGTTGCAGCCGATTTCGTGGCAGCGCGCCACTTCGCGGGGATCATCCGTGGTGGTGATCATGACCACCGGGAGTTTGCGCAGCTCGGGGTCGGCCTTCACCTGCCGCAACACCTCCACCCCGTCCACCTTGGGCATGCGGATGTCCAGCAGCAGCAGATACGCCGCGTGGCTTGCCCGATGCGGCGGGTCACCCCGCCGAAACAGGAAGTCCAACACCTCGTCTCCGTCCCTGAAGTGAATGATCCCGTTGGTGATACCCACGCGGCCCAAATTCTTTTTGATTAGCGCGGCGTGACCCTCGTCATCTTCCGCGATCAGAATTGTAACCTCTCTATTCATCACGCGATGTCCTTTCCTGTGTCGCCCGCGCCGGGCAGTGCCACGTAGAACCGGGTTCCAACGCCCGGCTCCGATTCCAACCACACCCTGCCGTGCTGCCGGTCCATAACGGTCCGCACGATGGTCAATCCGAGACCCTCGCCGGTGCTTGCGTTCGGGTTCAGCCTGTGGTAAAGGTCGAATATCTTCGTCTGGTGCTTTTCCGCGATTCCGATGCCGTTGTCCTCTATACAATAGACCGACTGCCCGTTCTCGCATGCGCCCGTGATGCTGACCATGCCGGCACGGGCGGTACTAAGATATTTTAGCGCATTATTCAGCAGGTTTGAAAACGCATGGTTCAACAGTGTCACGTCCCCGAGGCAGGGGGGCAGTTCGCCTATTGAAAGTGTCACCCCGGCCTCTTTGATCTGGAATTCAAAGATGCCCGTCAGGTCGGCGACAAGTCTGTTCATGTCTATCGGAGCGATAGTAAGCGCGGCGCGCCCCAGACGGGACAGGCGCAGCAGCCCCGAAATGAGCGTGTCCATCTTCGCAATGCCTGAAATGATATAGCCGAGTGATTCCCGAACGTCCTCGGCCAGCAGGGCATTCAGCCGCCCCCGGGTTTCCGGAGGCAGGGACAGTCCGTTCAGCACCGCCGTCAGTTCTTCCAGTGCCGCCTTCAGTTCCGCGCTGAATCCCTGCACATTGACCAGGGGCGAGCGAAGGTCGTGCGACGCCACGTACACGATCTGCTCCAGTTCCTGGTTCTTGCGGGCAAGTTCCTGGTTCAGCCGCACGAGTTCGGCCTCCGCCCGTTTGCGCTCGGTGATGTCCTGTCCCTGCGCGATGGTGGCCTCCAGCGTCTTTTCATCCGCGGCATAGACATTGGCCGAGTTCCACAGGGCCGTCCGCACAGTTCCGTCACTGCGGAGGATGGGTATCTCAACGGACTCCCAGTGCCCGCCCGTCAGGGTGTGGGCGATCTCGGAAAGCGCCGTTTCGCGGCTTTCCTCGGGAAAGAGCACGCTCAGGTGCCGGCCGACCATGTCTTCGGCCGACCGGCCGGCAAGACGCTCAAAGGCATGGTTGAACCGGGTGATGACCAGGTCCGGGTCCCATACGATAATTGGGGCATTCGCATGGTTCAGCAGCTTCTCCAGATAATCGCGGGTCGCACGCAGTTCCTGCTCCACCCGTTTGCGCTCGGTGATGTCGCGAATAACACTCTGATGATAGGTTGCCCCGCCGACTTCCGTGGCGTGGGTGCTGCTTTCGACCAGAAAACAGGAACCATCCCTGCGGCGGTGGACCGATTCCATCATGCTGCCGTCCCTGAACCCGGCATCGCTTTCCGGACCACGCAGGTCCTTCAGTGTCAGGGTCTTCATCTCTTCCAGGGAACAGCCATATGCCTCAAGCGCCCGGTCGTTGGCTTCCAGAATGTTCCCGTTGTGGTCGGACAGAATGATAATGTCGTTGGCGTGCTTGTTCAGGAGAATATAGCGCTCGGCAATCGCCTGGCGTTCCTGCTCGACGGCCAGTTGTTTCCGCAGCCAGACTCCGTCCCTCTGCCGGGCCTGCAACCCCACCCCCAGCGCCGATGCGAGTACCAGCACTACAAGTATGATCATCGTGGTCACGGCCTGCCGCCGCATCGGGGCGCGAATTTCGTCCAGGTCTATCTTGGACACCATGAACCATGGGGTGCCGGAAATGCGGCGCAGAACGGCCAGCACCGGCACTTTACGGTAGTCCGAACTTTCCACAATCCCCTCTTTGCCCTGCACGGCCAGTGCTGCGGGAAGCGTCTTGTTCTGGTCCATGGCAAAGCGCAGCGTCAACGCCGTGTTCTTGCGGTGGCGCAGCTCGTTCAGATACACGACATCGTTCCCGTCCCGGCGGACCAGGAGGGTTTCCGCCGTGGGGCTGGGGGTTGGCCAGAACTGAATCAGGGGATAGAGCAGTTCATAGGGATCGACGTCCAGCATCAACACCCCCGCGGCCTTGCCGTCCCCCGCGGAACGGTCCCGCATCGGAATCCAAAAGCTGATGTGAACGTCCTGCCCGAGGTCCTGCCCGGATGCCGAATCGCGGTGCAGGTCGGTCACGACCACTTCACTGCCGCTCAGGGCCGACTGGAAATCCGCCTGGCGCAGGGCATCCGGCGCGGCGGCATTTTCGGGCAGCGACAGTCGCACGGCTCCCTGCGCATCGTAAAGAACGATCCGACGATACCTCCGTTCGTCCTGGGCGCCGACCATTTCCAGCAGGTCCTGACCACGCTGGGCAGCGGCCGGTTCGGCAAGAAACTGCATGGCCTCGTTCCGAATCGACCTGTTTTCGAGAATTATCTGGGCATTGACCAGACGGTCATGGTACCAGTTTGAGATCTGGCCCGCCTTCAAATCGGCGACGGAAGACAAGGCGTTCTTTACCGACTCAAGGTCCTGCGCGGCCTGGTAACGGTTATATGAATAGCCCGTCAGTCCAATAGCCAGGGTCAGGACCAGAAAGACCGCCATGTGCCCCCCCAATAGTCGGGGCGGGCTGACGGAAATGGGCGCGGCACTTTCCCGGCGCGTGTCAGAGGAATTCCAGAAATGGCGGCGGGCAAAGAAGAGCACTCCCGCGGCAATAATTGCAACAAGACTCGCCAAGAGCAGGACGGGCAACCCAACCGGGTCGCCGGAGAACAACGGCCAAAGCACGGCGCGCCCAAAGACGAGGGCCATTCCGAGTGTGAGCCACGACAGAAATCCAATCGCCACCGTTCTTCTCATTGAATGCCCATCCGACCACAAATGGTCTGCGTCCCATCCCGCATTCTTGAGCGCGGAAGCATGGCTGCGGCGCTCAAATGGGGGGATTGGCGGCTGTCTTTGCCGAAACTGACAGCCGGGGGCAGGTTGACCCGCGTGCCGGTCAACAAACCGGAGAGGTGTTTCTGAACTTCAAGTACCTTGCTCACAATTCTTATAATGTCACAAGTCGGCCCTCTTAACAAGGATTTTCTGCCTGGGTTGAGCGCATACCGGTCCATCATGTTCAGTGGAAGTCTCGGCAAGGGGTTCAGTCGGCGGGCAGCGCGGCCGCCAGCGTCGGAACAGGGCCGGCGGGGCACCTGCGTTGCGTAACGCCAGACTGTGGACGCGCGGACAAGTGACAGGGGAAGCGGCAACCGCATCGGTTTCGCCCGCTTCCCCCGCGAAATCCGCTCGGTCCGCAACTTACAGGGTTGTTGGGCCCTGCTGCATGGGACGTCCGCGGCCCCCCGTTTTAATTCCGTGGAAATTTGGAGGCCACACAGGTATTATGTGCATTCGGTCGGTTCGCCAGGCGGGTCGGCGTGGCGGTCATTCAAGGGCGGTTTTCGGACGGACAGGAGGTTTGGGCACATGCAATTCATTGACTGGGTGGTCTTCATTGGGTTCATTGGATCGGTGATCGGCATCGCGCTGTGGGGCAGCAGGCGGGGCGGCGCGAGCGAGGAGGGGTATTTCCTCGCGGGACGCTCCCTGGTGTGGCCGCTGATCGGCTTTTCGCTGATCGCATCCAACATCAACTCGGAGCATTTTGTGGGCATGGCGGGCACGGCGTTCCGCGAGGGCGGCCCCGGCCTGGCCATCGGCAGCTACGAATGGATGTCGGCCATCACGCTGGTGCTTGTGGCCTGGTTCTTCCTGCCACGGTTCCTCTCAGCGGGCATCTACACCATGCCGCAGTTTCTGGAATACCGCTATGACTCGGCCACGCGCTCGATTATGGCCGGCTACTGCATGGTGGCCTACGTGATTGTGCTGCTGGCCACCGTGTTGTTCAGCGGCGCGATTGCGCTGTGCAACATTCTTGAACTGCCCCAGATGCTCATGTCGCACTTCGGCATGGACGAGGCCACCGCGCGAAGCGTGGCGATGAACGGCTGCATCTGGCTTCTTGGCATCGTGGGCGGCGCCTACACCGCGTACGGCGGCCTCGGCGCGGTGGTATGGGCGGACCTGATCCTGGGCACGGCGCTGCTCATCGGCGCGGGTACCACAGGTTTCTTCTGCCTGCGCGTGATTGGGCACGGCAGCCTCTTCGAGGGATGGCACAACTTCACCGTGGCGAGCGCCGGAAAACTGCACATGATCCGTCCTTGGAATGATCCCGATGTGCCCTGGCTGGCCGTATTCGTCGGTGGCCTGTGGATCCCGAACATCTTCTACTGGGGCCTGAACCAGTTCATCACGCAGCGCACACTCGCCGCGAAAAACCTGGCCGAGGGACAGAAGGGCATTCTGCTCGCCGCCGTGATGAAACTCACGATCCCTTTCCTGATTGTCATGCCCGGCATCATGGCGTACCAGATTTACGGCAACGTCCTCGAACGCCCCGAGGCCGCCTACCCGCACCTGATGAAGACCATCCTTCCCGTGGGGTTCAAGGGCCTCATGTTCGCCGCGCTGGCCGGGTCCATCATGGGCGCGGCCACAGCCGGCCTCAACTCCGCCGCCACCATCTTCACCATTGACTTCTATTCCAAGTTCGTCAACAAGAGCCTGACCCCGCGCGGCGAGGCGAAGGTGGGGCGCATCTCGACTGTCGTGCTGGTGATAATCGCCTGCCTCTGGGCCCCGGTCATCAACTTCTTCCCCGGCGTGTTCCCCTACATCCAGGAAATCTGGGGATTCATTTCCCCCGGCATCGTGGCGGCGTTCCTGGGAGGTGTCGCCTTTAAGTACGCCCCGGTGGCGGCCGGCAAGGGCGCGCTCATTCTGGGCCCGATCCTGTACGGGTGCATTCGCGTGCCCGGGTGGATTCTTAAGGCCATGTACTTGGTTCCCGGCACCAAAGATGTGGTGAAACCGCCCGAGGGCTTCCTCACACACGTCTGGGAATTCTGCGGGAAGACCTCCTTCCTGCACCATATGGCGATAGTCTTCCTGATTATATTCTTTGGCATGTGGGTTGTGGCCAAGCTGAGGCCAATGCCAAAACCGGTGATCATGCCAAAGTCGGAAGTCGATGTGACCCCCGATCCGAAGGTCTATGTGTTGGGCGTCCTGGTTATTGCGGCCACGGTCGCGCTCTATATCATCTGGCGTTAAGCACGTGCCCCCGATGGTTCGCCCCCTTCGGGGACGGCCAAGAATTGCGTTTTTTCCACGGGTTCCGCTTCGCTCCACCCGTGGTTACTATTGTGCGGCCCCTCCGGGGCCAAAACAGGCAGAATCCCACGCTCATT
>CAIJOU010000556.1 GCA_903822375.1 Candidatus Hydrogenedentota bacterium | reverse complement strand
GGCATGACGCTTGACCAGATCACCGACCTTGTTTTCAATTACGTGGTGGAACTGAACGACGCCGTCAAGAAGCATGGACGGCGGCTCATGATCGCCCAGGGCCCGCTCGACAGCCAGGGCCACCTTTCCGGTATGGGCCCCAAACTGGACCAGCTTCCCAAAGACATCATCATCGGCAGCTACTATTGCGCCGGTGGACCCTATCAGCCCGCGTATGAAAAGGACTTCCCCCGGCTGCAGGAGAAGAAGATCGACTTCTTCGCGCAGGCGTGGATCAACAGCCACGTCTGGCTGACGCCGTGGGTCAACCACGCGGCCGAATTCTCCGACCTTGAAGTGTCGCGCGGGCTGAAATATGGGGCCGTGGGCAGCATCACCTGCGACTGGGGCGACGCGGGGCACTTCCATTTCGTGGGCGAGGAATGGCTGCCCTTCCTCTACCACGGCGCCTGCGCCTGGACCGGCGCGCAGGTGGACCGGGACTATTTCCGGCAGGCCTATGCGCGGTGCATGTACGGCCTGACCAGCGACGCCGTGACGCGCGCCATTGAGGCGGCCAGCGATGTGAACGGCAAGAACATCCGCGTCCGCGACAAGGACGGCAAGGAGGTCGATGTTTCGACCAGTTTCATCTGGGAGTTTGTGCACGATCCCTTCACCCATGCGGACATCACGCGCATTATTGACCCGGCGGGCGTCGGCCAGATGATCCTCGATGCGGCGACGCCCGCGCTGGCGGCGCTCAGCGCCGAAGCGCCCAAGGCGAAGCGCAACCAGGACAATCTGGAGCAATACAGTTTCGGTGTGCGGTGTTATATGGGATTGGGCCATAAGCTGCTGGCGCTCGGACACTACAAGGATGAAGCCGTACCCCGTGCCCAGGCGGCGGAAGAACTCGAAGCCGTGGCGAAGGAATTTGAGGCGCTGCAGACCGATTTCCAGCGGCTCTGGCTCGCTGAAGACCGGGACAACGACGGCTATCAGGAACTGGTGAAGCGGTTCCTGTACACCGCAACGCCGTGCCATGAGAAAGCCAAGGCCCTGCTGGAAGGAAAAGAACAGCGCGGAACCACCAGTGATCTGGGGAAAGGAACTCCCGCCGTGAAAGAGTTTGCCGAAAAGAACATCCATTGGCTGGGACATGACTGCTTCAAACTCGTCGGCGAGAAGACGGTCATCATCGACCCGTTCAAACTGAGCAAATCGGACAAGGCCGACATCATCTGCATCACCCACGCCCACTTTGACCACCTGTCGCCCGAGGACATCGCGAAAGAAAAGGGTGAGAACACGGTCATCGTGGCGACGGAAGACTGCGCGAAGAAGATTGGCGGCAACGTGCAGGTCATCAAGCCGGGCAGGAAGCTGATCATCGACGGCGTCGAGATTGAAGCCGTGCCGGCGTACAACACCAACAAAGACTTCCATCCCAAGGCCAACGGCTGGGTGGGCTACATCATCACGCTGGACAAGATTCGCATTTACCACGCGGGCGACACGGACCGCATCCCGGAGATGAAGGACGTCCGGGCCGACGTGGCGTTGCTGCCCGTGTCCGGGACCTATGTGATGACCGCCGACGAAGCCGCCCAGGCCGCCCTGGACATCAAGCCGGAAGTGGCCATTCCCATGCACTACGGCAGCATCGTCGGCGGGCCCGACGACGCGCATCGCTTCCAGGAACTTCTCAAAGGCAAGGTGGAAGTCATCATCAAAGACAAGGAATAATAGCAGCGGACGGAGAGGCATGCCGGTTCTGCAGGAGTCGGCGCGGTGGAATCGGAG
>CAIJOU010000555.1 GCA_903822375.1 Candidatus Hydrogenedentota bacterium | reverse complement strand
TGTGCCGGAACCGGTGGCGGGCCATCTTCACAAAGCCTTCCTGGAGCAGGCGGAACTGGTATTTTCGCTGGAAATAGGCCTCCATGGCGGTGTGCTCCACAGCCTTGCGCACGGCCACGCCGGGGGTGCCGTCGGGGAGCGGCGCGCCGAGCCAAACCTGCACGGGATAGCGCAGGCGTCCGCACCAGCGCAGTTGCAGGCGCTTTTCCGAAAAGATGTACACGCGTTCCCAGAGCCGGGTCATCGACAGGGGAAGCACCAGCGCGCCGCTTTCCCGCGCAAGGCGGTGGTAATCGTCGTACCACGGCAGTCTCAGGCCGTCGGAACGCAGCAGCGAATCGCGCGACAGGCAGACCACCCAGCCCTCCGCGAGCAGTTTCTGGATGCTTTGCTCCGCCTCGGCCAGGCCCTGCGGCGTGGTGCTGTCCACGGGGACAAGATGCAGGAAGTGCGAAAGGCGTTTCATCCAGGGGACGTCAAGGCATTCCTTCCCCATGACAAAGCACACTTCGCGGTCAAGTGCATACTGGATGGCCAGCGTGTCGACAATCGAATTATGGTCGGCCACAATCAGGGCCCCGCCGCGCTCGGGCAGGTTGCGCCGCCCGCCGATGGACACTTTGAACAGCGTGCCGTCCATGGCCCACAGCACCGCGCGCAGGCCAAGCAGCGGCAGTTTCCACACAATAAAGAGGCCCACCGCCAGCGAGAAGAGCCCCGTCAGCAGAAAGATATGGGCGGGCGTGAAGCCGACCGCGCCCAGCGGGAGGAACAGCAGGCCCGCAAAGGCCATACCGACAAAGGTAAGCATGTTGGTTGCCGAGATAATGCCGCCGCGCATGTTGGCGGGGGCGCGCTGCTGCAGCGTCGAGGCAAGGGGCACGTCAAAAACGCCCGCGAAAAAGCCCAGGCCGAATACAAGGAAGAGCAGAGAGCGGAAGTAGACCGATGCGCTCGTAATCCCCTCCGCCGCCTGCCCGTACCATCCGGGCGGCACGGCGATCAGCAGGGCAAAAAGCGTCATGCCCAGCGAACCAATCAGGATGAGTCCCTGCTCGATCTTGCCCCGCGACAGGTACCCCGCGGCGACCGCGCCGACACCGATGCCGATGGCCATCGCTGCCTGAAGATATCCGTTCTGCGCCTCACCCAGCCGCAGCACCTCGTGGGCGTACTTGATGATGTTCTGCTGTATGAGCGCGCCCGCAAACCAGAAGTACACGTACCCGACAACAACGTAGAGGAGCACCTTGTCCTCGATGATGGCGCCCATATACCTGCCCATGCCCGACCACGGATTGAGCGAGAGTTTCTGGCTGGCATTGGCCGGTGCGGGCTTGCTGATGAACTGGGACGTTACCAAACCGAACATCGACAGGCCGATAAGCACATAGGCGACATAGTAAACGTGGTCTTTCAGCCCGTCATACAGCGTTCCGGCGAGGCCTGTGCCCGCGATGATGGCGACAATCGTGCCCATCTGCAGGATGCCGTTACCCCAGGAAATGCGCGATTCCGGCAGAATCTCGGGGAGCAGGCCGTATTTGGCCGGGCTGAACATGGTGCTGTGCGTGGCCATAAGGAAAAGCATCACCCAGAGAAGGGCGATACTGTGCCTGTACAGGGCGATGCCCACCAGAATGCCGATGCCCACTTCGATGTATTTCACCCAGCGGGCGATGGAGCCTTTGCTGTAACGGTCGGCCAGGGCGCCAAAAAACGCCGGAAACAGGATGAAAGGCAGGGAGAACAGGAGCGTTGCGAAAGAGGGGACGAAATCGCCGGCGGTTATCTTGAGATGGATCCCGAAGAGGCCGCCCTCCAACGCATGGCCGTAGATGCGCATGGCTTCGGTGCTTTCGGTGCCCGCGCCGCGCATCATGTTGAGCAGGTAGAAGATAATGATGAACTTGAACAGATTGTCGTTGAAGGCACCCTGGAACTGGGTCACAATCAACGACCAAAAACCCACGCGGGGGTAATCGGTCTTTCCTGTAGGCGCCGTGTTGGCGGCCGAAGCATTCATTTCAAGTCTCCTGTCCCGCATGCCGGGGCGGGGCGGTCAAGCTTTTGTCCGGGGCAGTGCAATCAGGCCAGTCCCTCAACTTCTTGGCGCATCGATTCCAGATGGCCTATGAGCAGGTGGCAGAGGTCGTCATCAAGGTTTTTGCAGACCTTGTGGATGTTTTCACGATAGGTGGGCTCCAACTCGTCGACCAGGGACAGTCCCCGGTCGGTGAGACTGACGTGGTAGATGCGCCGGTTGCCGGTGACCGCGCTGCGGCGCACAAGTCCCTTTGCCTCAAGCTTGTCCAGCACCGAGGTGATACTGGCGCGGGTCACGACAAGGCGTTTGCCCAGGTCGGACTGCGTCCAGTCGCGCTCTTTGTACTTCAGGGAGAAGAGCACGTTGAACTGTGCCTCCGTAAGGTCGTACTGCCGAAAAATGTTGCCGGCCTTGAGCGCCAGTAGGTTTGCCGTGCGGACAACGTTAAGCACCAATTCATGCCGAACGTCCGACATGGGCCGGTCAAGCTCGAGTTCCTTGTCAATGGACATGTCCAGTCTCCGTTTGTGGCCAATTCACCTGTAATCATTCTAACATATTCTTCAGAAATTGTAAACCAGTTGATTGTTAGGAATCAACCAGTGTCGGCTGTGGGAATAAACACTGGACTACGTTCCTTTTCTGAAAACTAACAGAGAGCAGTTCGGATCTCATCCCTGCACAGTTCTTTTTGGCGCAACCGTTCGCAACGGATTGCTTTGCA
>CAIJOU010000554.1 GCA_903822375.1 Candidatus Hydrogenedentota bacterium | reverse complement strand
GCGGCCAGCGCCTGGGCGGTGGCCTCGATCAGCGGCATCAGCCTGTCGGCCAGCGCGGGGGAATAGGACTCGGCCACGGTGCCGGAGGCATAGGTCCGGTAGTTTATCTGGTAGTAGATGTTGAATTTGCTGACCGTCACCTTGCAGTGCTTCGCATAGGGGATGGGCAGGTAGCTGCTCCAACCCTTGGAAAGCGACACGGAAATCGGCTTGATGAACGGCTTGGCGCACCCGTCGAGCATGTCCTGCAGCGGCATTTCCACCGCCGGCTTGTCCGTGCCGTCGATATAGATGCGCGCAATACCGCCCTCATTGGCGTTGGCCGACCAGAACCGCACGATGGCGCCCGGTCCGTCGGCGTCCATCAGCACGAATTCCTCGCCCTCCGCGCCCTTTTCCTTGCGCAGATACTGGCCGCGGTCACCGTTGGCAAACCAGTTCTTTTCGGTGAGCACGTTGGGGTCCGTCGAATTGCGGTCATAACTGGAAAACTGCTTCGTGATATACGCCGGTCCCGGCGCTACCGCCATCCAGTCGAGGCTGGACATTTCCTTGAGCAGCGACTCCATGGTAACACTTTGGGCCCCGGCGAACGGCGCGCACAGCGTCGCGGCAATCGCAACGATCCAATAATATCCGCGCATGGCAAATCTCCTTCTGCGTTTCAGTTGCAGCCTGACGCCATGGTAGCCGAACAGGCGGGCCAAGGCAAGCGCATGCCGCGCAACACACGCGGCGTGGCGGCGGGGGAAGACCCGAACCAGTTGTTGTATATCGGGTTATGTCTTAGTGCCGCGGGTAAGATGAACGCCCGTATGAAAACACGCAATACCGGCAGTCAGATATCCGGGAAAAGTCCTGTTGAACGTGAGGTCCAATCATGGCACAATTACGTCGATTTGAGTCCGCCTTAGGATACGCTTCACAGCATCCGCGCGAAATATGGCAGATGGCCCGTTGGCGCTTCTTCTGGACCGGCAACGGATGTGTGCGGATGGCGTTGTTGATTCCCACAACCGAAGGGGATATGGCTTACCCGCTTTGAGGGTTGCCACTCAGTGGTCCTCAGGCCCGGGGCAGCCCCTTAATTGCAGGACAACCGTGCTGATTTCGCAAAGTGGACGAGGAATACCGCTGGCGGACCCGGAACAGGATCGCCGGACACGCAATGCGCCAGGAAGGCGCGTGAACAGGACCGCGACAGTAAAGTGAACCTACTCTACGTATTTACTTTTATCAGTCTTGCCGCCTGCATGGTGGGCGGCGGACTGGTGTTTTCTTTTCTGGTGGCTCCCCACCGGCCCGGCGTGATTAAGAACACCCCCTACGAGTGCGGCGAGCAGCCCATCGGCCAAGCGTGGATTCAGTTCAATGTGGGGTATTACCTCTTTGGTCTGATGTTCCTGGTGTTTGACGTGGAAGCGGCCTTTCTCTACCCGTGGGCGGTGGCATTCCGCCAGTTGGGCACCATAGGCCTTGTAGAGGCGGGCCTCTTCATTCTTGTCCTGCTGGTCGGTCTGGTCTACGCATGGAAAAAAGGAGTGCTCGAGTGGGTCTGATGGTTGACCACATACCGGGCGTGGTGGAAAACTTCCCCGGCGGTTCGGTCTTGGTCACCACCATTGACCGCATCATCAACACCTCCCGGGCCAACAGCCTGTGGCCGCTGGGTTTCGGCACCAAATGCTGCGCCATCGAAATGCTGATGGCCACGGGCGCCTCACACCAGGATATTTCCCGGTTTGGCGCCGAAGTGGTCCGCAATTCGACCCGTCAGGCCGACCTGATGGTGATTGCGGGGGCGATCGTGCGCAAAATGGCGCCCCGGGTGCGCCTGCTCTACGAACAGATGGCCGAGCCGCGCTATGTCATTGCCACCGGTGCATGCGCCATATGCGGCGGCCCGTTCCAGTACAACTCGTACCATATCGTCCACGGCGTGGACGAGGTTATTCCGGTGGACGTGTATGTGCCCGGATGCCCGCCCCGCCCGGAGGCTTTCTTCTGGGGGCTTCTCGCACTTCAGCGCCTGATCAAGGAGGGCGAATCCATTCGCCGTCCCGACATCCGCCGCAAACCGGTGCTTGCGGCGCTGCCCCAGGGTGTCACCATGGAGGATATCCAGGGTGAAATGCGCCGTCTTCTTGAAGAGCAGAATGTCGTGAACGTGGCCGAATCGGCCGAAGGAAAACTTTGGACGCAAAGGTTGAGAGAATGGATGCGCAAGCCCTCCTCCAAGCCATAACCGGGACCAACCCGGCGGCGCAGGAGCGCCCGAACACCAATGTCCCGGCCGTGCGCGTTCCGGTGGAGGGGTTGCATGCATTCTTGCAACTCCTGCGCGACGAGCCGCGCTTCTCTTTTGACTTTCTACTGGACCACACCGCCATCGACTGGATGGCGGACAACCAGTTTGAACTTGTCTACCAGCTCTATTCGACCCTGCACGGACATTCCCTGATGGTGGGCGTGCTGATTGACCGGGAGAGTCCGCTGGCCCCGACGGCGAGCGACCTCTGGCCGATTGCCGAGTGGCAGGAGCGCGAGGTGTACGACCTTTTCGGCATTCCCT
>CAIJOU010000553.1 GCA_903822375.1 Candidatus Hydrogenedentota bacterium | reverse complement strand
GTCGGCTCCTCAATTTCGAGCGGGGGCAGCCCGGCATTCTCCAGTTCCGGCGCGCAGAGGGTGTCGCCGATGTCGAGCAGTTTCGGCCCGGCAATGGTCACAATCTCGCCCGCGCCCGCCTCCTCCGCAATCAGGGAGTCCGTGCCCTGCGTAAGCCAGACGTAATTGGCCTTTTCCGTCGACACGCCCGTCTGCTCAAACTCATCGTCCTCGATGCCCTGCGTCGCAAAACCGCGCGCATTCTTCCACCGCGTGGTGACACGGTTGATTTCCTGGCCCTTGCGGATGGTGCCCTGGATGATGCGGCCCGTCGCGGTGCGGCCGATGTGGTCGTTCCAGCCGATGGTGCTCACCTGCATGAGGAAGGGCGCGTCGGGGTCGCCATGGGGGCAGGGCACCCGTTCAATGATCGTCTCAAACAGATGGTCGATGCCCTCGTGCTTGTCCTTTTCGAGGTCGCGCACGATCCATCCGTGCAGCCCGGAACCGTAAAGCGTGGCAAAATCGCACTGGTCGTCGTTGGCGCCCAGTTCCACGAACAGATCAAAGGTCTTGTGCAGCGCGCTCACCGGGTCGGCCTGCGGCCGGTCCACCTTGTTGACGATGACAATGGGGCGCAGGCCCAGGCGCAGCGAGCGCATGAGTACGTAGCGGGTCTGCGGCATGGGCCCTTCGTTGGCGTCCACCAGCAGCAGCACCGAGTCCACCATCGACAGAATGCGCTCGACCTCGCCCGAAAAGTCGGCGTGGCCCGGCGTGTCGATGATGTTGATCAGGTAGTCTTTCCACCGGACCGAGCAATGCTTGGCGCGGATCGTGATGCCCCGCTCCCGTTCCAGCTCATTATTGTCCATCACGCGCTCTGCTACCCGCTCGTTCTCGCGGAACATGCGGGTGGCGCGGAAGATGCTGTCGATCAGCGTTGTCTTGCCGTGGTCAATGTGCGCGATGATCGCGACGTTTCTAATCCGGTCGATGGGTATCATGGAAAACCTGCTTTGGTGAGATTGGGGCGGCCGCCTCAATCGAGAGATGATTCGTGAGGATGCAAGTATAACAGTACTAAGTCCCTTAAAGCAAAAGCCTTGCGACAGTTTGTCCGGGCCGGCCCGACCGGACCATCCCCTGCATGCGGTCTCGAAAGGGAATCCGCTATACTCAGCCAGAAACCGTCCTCAATGCGAGAAGGGAGATTGCCATGCTGTTCCTCGCTGCCCATATGTTGCTGGCCTCGCTGGCCGTACCCGCTGTCGGCCCGCTGTTCGACGCTTCGGCGGAAGCCAAAGGGCTGCAATCGTTCACCGTGGAGGGCCTCGCCGTGCCGGCCTGCGGCACCGTTTATGGTGCGGGCGCGCTGGAGGACGGGGGCATGCCGCTCGGCGGCGTTGGCACAGGATACATTTGCTTTGACCCCGAGGGGCGGCTGGGGAAAGCATCCATTTTTAACCGGTATCCCTCACCCATAATGATTGGCAAACCCTTTCTTTCGTTGACGACCGAGGGAAAGACCTATTCGATTGCCACCCCCGCCGACGGGGTCGGCGATGCCAAGGCGGTCCACTATTTCGGCCACTTCCCCGTTGCGGACGCCCGGTATGAGCTCGACCTGCCGCTGCGCGTGGAGGTGCGGGCGTTCAGCCCCTTCCTGCCGGGGGATGCCGTCGAATCGAACACCCCCGCGGCGTGTTTCGAGGTGTTTGTCACCAATCTCGGCGACACCGCACGCTCCGCGACGCTTTCCTTAAAATCGGACGGCTTTCCCAAAGGAGAAGCCGCCGCGTTTACCGACGGTGCCTGGCAGGGCATGCAGGTGACGCACGCGCCGCTGGAGCATCTGCCCGATTGGATTCGGCACACCTATGCGATCGCCGTAGAAAACGGCACGGCGGAAAACGCCGAGTCGGGGATTCGGGCCTCGGCCACGGTCAACGTGGCGCCGGGCGAACGCAAAAGCGTGAAATTCATTCTCGCGTGGTGCCAGCCCTGGTTGCGGGAAAGTTCGGGGCGGGTGGAGAAGCATTACTACTCCGAGCGCTTTGCCGATGCGCATGCCGTGGTGGTGAAAGCCGCGGCAAGCCGGGAGGACTGGTTGCGGCGCATCCTGGGCTATCAAAACGCGTTGTACAGTGCGGACCTGCCGAACTGGCTCAAGGAAACGCTCATCACCGCCCCCTATGACCTGGCAAAGGACTCACTCTGGATTGCCCGGCAGCGGGCGTTCCACTGGTTCTGCGGAATGCCACACAGCGCGGCAAGCCGGCGGTTCATCTCTGCAATCTCAACTCGCAATCGAGCCATTTCAGCAGTCCGCCGCTGAGGATTCCGGGCAGCGATAG
>CAIJOU010000552.1 GCA_903822375.1 Candidatus Hydrogenedentota bacterium | reverse complement strand
AGTAGCCACGGGTGGAGCGAAGCGGAACCCGTGGAAAAGGTGAAGTTGTCCGCCGTCCCCGAAGGGGGCAAACAAGGTGTTGGCGTATGCCCATATTTGTTCGCAGTTGGCGGCAAGTCCCGGTAACCCCGGGTTCCCTTCGGTCACCCGGGGCTACTATTGTTCGGCCCCTTCGGGGCCTGGAGAATGACCGTCATCTTGCCGAGGGCCCCTTCTTTCCGCGTTGCGGTTTGAATATTGGACACCGGCGAAGGAGACCGTGAAAACAAGCAGATATGCCATCACAAAGATGATTTGGTGTGCGCTGGGGTCTCCCGACTCACTTTCGAACGCAGGGAGAAACAACATTGGAAACATATACAGACCGGGCGACAGAAGAATGCTCTCCGCGCGCGAGCTCTTGCCGAACTTTCGGGCAAACATTCGTTGCGCGGTGACGCCGGCCAGGAAGAAACCGAACATGGGAACAAGTACGATCAGGACCGTTGCCCCGGTGAAGGTCACGGGATGGCCCACAAGCCTGAACGTGAGCATTGAAGAACCGTTCAGCCATGGGACCAACAGAAGTACACTCGGAAACAGGAGCAGGCAAACGCCGATTCCGCAGGCCACGAGATGCCGGGTGAACCTCGAGAGCCTCTCGTGGGCTTGATTGTCCGGCGGGCGGAATCGGAGGTAGAGCGTGCCGCTCATCACGCCGGTGAAGGAGGGGAGAAAGAATAGCCACGCAGAACGCATCGTAATGCCCAGCAACCCGTGGGTCCAACTGCCATGTGCATCGGAAAAGAGTCCAAGCAGAAAGAAGAGCAGCATCCCAAGGACATACGTGTAGAGTCCCGGACACAACAAGATCTTCTGTGCCATGTCTGTCCTCCCGTGGGCCACTTCGAAAAACACACATGCCAGACAACCGGAGAAGAACAAGGTGAAGGACACGAGCGCAATGTATGTGGAGGACTCATAGTCGAGTGGCTGGCGTCCAAGAACCGCAAGGATGTTTCTTGGGAGTTCCCCGACGAGTCCGAAGAAGATCAACCCCGCCAGTCCGTAGCCCATCGCCTTCAAGTTCTTCATAAGGCGCCTCCCCGATTTTGAACCAGCAGATTCTCCCGAACGGTAAGATTATAGGGGCAGGAGCGTGGTTTTGGCAATCGAAATGACCCGCGCAGCGAATTCGCTGAACGGTGGCATAAAGAAGCGGCGACACCGATTTGGCTGGCTTAACGCGAGATATCAGCCAAAGCGGCGTCGTTGCCGCCGCAGTCCAAAGGGGAATGCCGCGCGGGGCGCGGCGGTTATACGTAACGCTGTTTTGAGGGCGTTACCGGGTGGTGTAGAATGCGGCGGGGCAATGAGCGACAACAAGGAACTGATGAACCATGCAGAACTTTCGTTTTCACAATACGACCATACTGGACTTTGGCAAAGGCACGATAGCCGACCTGTCCGCGCTGGTTCCGAAGGATGCCAAGGTGCTCATGACCTACGGCGGTGGCTCGATTAAGAAGAACGGCGTGTATGATCAGGTCAAAAGCGCACTCAAAGACCACCAAGTCATTGAGTTCGGCGGGATTGAGCCCAACCCGCACTATGAGACCTGTATGAAGGCGGTTGCGCTGGCCAAGCAGGAAGGCATCACGTTCTTGCTGTCGGTAGGCGGCGGATCCACGCTGGACGGCACAAAGTTCATCGCCGCAGCCATTCCCTTTGCGGGCGACGACCCCTGGGACATCCTCGCCAAGGGCGCGCCGGTCGTCTCGGCCTTGCCGGTGGGTTGCGTGCTGACGTTGCCCGCCACGGGTTCTGAATCCAACGGATTCTCAGTTGTCTCGCGCATGGAGCCGCTCCAGAAGCTCGCTTTCTTCAGCGAGCAGGTCTACCCGCGCTTCTCCATCCTGGACCCCGAAACGACCTTCACTCTGCCGTCGCGCCAGACGGCCAACGGCGTTGTGGATGCCTTCGCGCATGTGCTGGAACAGTACCTGACCTATGACGTGAATGCGCCGCTTCAGGACCGTCAGGCGGAGGCCGTGCTGCTCACCCTCATCGAGGAGGGACCCAAGGCGCTCGCGAACCCGACGGACTATGATGCCCGCGCCAATGTGATGTGGTCGGCCACCCAGGCGCTTGCCGGCGCCATCGCCTGCGGCGTGCCGCAGGACTGGGCCACCCACATGATGGGCCACGAACTGACCGCGCTGTACGGGCTTGACCATGCGCAGACGCTGGCCGTGGTGTTTCCCGCGACCATGCAGCATTGCCGCATTGCCAAGAAGTCGAAGCTGCTCAAGTATGCGGACCGTGTGTGGGGCATCCGCGGCGGTTCCGAGGACGCGTGCATCGACGCGGTTATCGTCAAAACGGAGGAGTTCTTTCGGTCGCTGGGGGTGAAGACACGACTGGCGGAATACGGCGTTACGGAGGGCATTGAACGCGTGGGCCAGCGTATTGAGGCGCGCGGCCAGAAGATCGGCGAACACGCGAATCTCGGACGCAAGGACATCGACGCCATACTGGGACTGTGCGCGAAGTGAGCGCATTGAAGATGGATTGGCAGGATGGACAGGATAAGGAAAGCCGGGCGACGACACACCCGGTGATATGCGGTCTCAGGTCCCCCTTCGAAGGGGGTGCCGCGAAGCGGCGGGGGATGTAGACTGTTACGCGAAAGACCGGGGCAACATCCCCCGGTCGGCTTTCGCCGACCACCCCCCTCAAGGGGGGATTTGGAACGACCGCCTCTGCTTTGCGCTCTGCGCGGTCTTTGCAGTCAGAGGTCCTTACGCCAATTCCACAATGTCCGCGCCCAGCGCGTCTATCTCTGCGGTCCGGTCCACCGCGCCCAGACGCACCGTCAACTTCTCCCGCGTTTCGGAGAGGTTCCACAGCAGCACGGCGTTGGCCGTGGGATACCACGCGCAGACGACGGGTTTGTCCTCGACGACATGCGGCACGCCCTTTAGTTCTTCCGCAATCTCATGCTTGAGCGCGAACAGATTCTCCAGGGACTCTTCCATCACCCGCGCGCCGGGGGCCTGCGGTCCTGCGATGCGCGACACCCACCGCGTCTTCTCCGGCAGCTTTTGCGTGGCGGCATGCTTCGCGTCCGCGTCGGACAGGAACACAAAGCCCGTCTCGGGCGGCGTGTCAACGACCTCGAAGGGCACACCCGACGCCAGACACAGGCTGTAGGGCTGGTCGTTGCCCACGTAGCGGCTTGCCTCACCCCAGTAATGTTTGAACGGCCCCTTCGGCGTGTGACCCGCAAGCCGTTCGTGCAGCGCCGAATGGCGCTTCATCGCCGGACCGAGCACGTCCCAATGCGCCATCGGGAAAGCCGTCAGGCCCGACATAAACATCGTATTGCGCACGTCGGCAATGGTCGACACGACGAGTTTTGCGGCCATGTTGGCGGCTGACAATTTGTCCGACGGATAGGCCGTGGTCTCGCTGTAGGCCAGTTCGGGCGTGACAAAGCGGCGGTGGAACAGGCAGCTGTACAGTTCGTCCGTCTTGCCCTTGACCGTACCGAACGCCTCATCATGGAACATCATCTCGCCGACGCGCAGCGGCACGCCGCGGTAGTCGGTGAGCCGGGTGCCCGCCTTCTCCGCGCCGAAGTACATGACCATGTTGCCCATCTCGATCGTCGGCGTGGCGGCCTGCTGCGCGCGGAAGCACGCGGTCAACTGGTCACAGGTGTATTCGACCCAGGCGCGCAGGATGGGGGAGAGGTCGCGCCGGTTCACGCAGTCAATCAGTTCCGCCCACGCGTTTTCCGGGTAACCGCCCTTCTTCAGGAAGTCCGCCTTGTGCTCGTCGCAGAAACATCCGCCGATCTGGCCCGGCGACGGCGCGAGCCGGAAATCGTCATCCACAAAGACCCGCCGCACGCCGCACTTGGCGATCTCCTTCAGCGCGGCAACGTTCTCCTCCGTGGCCGGCTCGTGCAGCGAGGTGCCCGAATAGAGCTTCCCGTCCGGCCGTTGTCCATTGTGCCAGTACTTGGGACCGGTCAACGGAAAGGCCCCGTTCGCCGAGCCGAGCGCGTCGCCCGGATGGCCCAGCGGGATGTTGATCATTTGCGCGTCCAGGCCCATGTCCAGCGCGCGTTTGCGCCATGCGCACACTTGGTCCAGCGGCACCGGCCAGTGGCCGTAAAAGAACCCGGGCACCCACACATGCGTGCCGCCCGCATCGGCAAAGACCTTCAGCCGTTCGGGTTCCTTCTCCAGTACCTCAATGGAGATGGAGAGATTGTACAGTCGCTTGCTTGATGAGGTTGCCGCGGAGGCGGATTCACCGCCAAGACAGTATCCGGCACCCGCGGCTGCGCAGGTGCCAAGAAAGGTTCTGCGGGTAACGCGCATGGTCAAGTCCTCCTCTGTGAGCATCCAGAAGTTACGGTCTCAGTTCCCAATCCGCAATTCTCAAATCCCCGCGCGTCCCCGTCTTCCGCCCAGCAGCAGCCAGAGGAAGAAGGGTCCGCCGAGCAGGGCGGTGATGATGCCCACGGGGATCTCGACCGGCGCGATTATGGTCCGCGACAGCGCGTCGCACGCCGTGAGGAACGCGCCGCCGAAGAGCAGCGTTGCCGGGAAGAGCCGCCGGTGGTCCTGCCCCACCAGCATCCGGCAGATGTGCGGCACCATCATGTCCACAAAGCCGATGGGCCCGCACACGGCCACCACGCCGCCCACCGTGATCGACACGGCCACAAAGAGTCCCTGCTTGAACCGGTGCACGTTGAGTCCACGGCTCATGGCGATGTCCTCGCCCGTGTTGATCAGGTTCAACTCGTTGGTCAACAGCGCCAGCGCCGCCACGCCGGTGCCCACGAAGGGCAGCACGTTCAGCGGCGCGTCGTAGCCCACCATGCCGAGCCCGCCCATGAGCCAGCGCACCAGCCGGAACGAGTCGTGCAGGTTGGCGCTGTACTGGATCGACAGCAGCATGCTGGACAGGAAGAAGCTGAGCGCCACGCCCGCCAGCAGCAGCGTGGACGTGGAAAAGCCGCCGCGCGCCTTGGTCAGGCCGTACACCAGCAAAATGGTCATCAGGGCGCCCACGAAGGCGGCGATGGACGAACCGGGAACGCCCAGCAGCGTGAACGCCAGCCCGAGCCGCACATACACCGCCGCGCCAAAAGCCGCGCCGCTCGACACGCCCAGCGTGTAGGGCGTGGCCAGCGGGTTGCGGAAAAGCGCCTGAAACGCCATGCCGCATACGGCCAGGCCCGAACCCGCGAGAAATGCGGTGATCGCGCGCGGCACGCGGATGCGCCAGAACACCACCGATTCGGCGGACACGCCGAAGGGGTCGAGCACGGCCGACAGCGGCACATGGGTCATGCCGACAAAGGGCGCGCCCAACAGGCAGGCCAGCGCGATCACGGCCAGCAGCGGCAGCATCCAGCGGCGCTTCATGGCTGCCCCTTTACGGGCACGACAATGGTCGCGCCCGTGTGCGGATGCGTGATGTAGTCGAATTCGGTGTCGTAGATGCCCGACAGAATTTCCGGGTGCGCGAGCAGTTCCTTCGGCGTTCCGTGAAAGGTGGTTTGGCCCTGACGCAGTGCCAGCACGCGGTCTCCCGCGAGCGCACCCTGGTTCAGGTCGTGCGTTACCGAGATCACCGTCAGTCCGCCCTCGCGGTGGAGGCGCTCCACCAGTTCAAGCAATTCCACCTGGTGCCGGTAATCGAGAAAGGTGGTCGGCTCGTCCAGCAGCATGGCCCGCGGTTCCTGCGCCAGCGCGGCCGCGACGAAAACTTTCTGCCGCTCGCCGCCGCTCAGCGTGTCCATGCTGCGATGGGCAAAGGCCGTCACGCCCGTGCGCTCCATGGCGTGGTCCACGGCCTCGTTGTCGCGCGCCGTCAGGTGCGAGAAGGGGCTCATGTGCGGATAACGCGCCATCAGCATGAACTCGCGCACCGTGAACGGCAGTGACCGGCCCTCGGCCTGGGGTACATAGCTGACCATGCGGGCCAACTCACGCTGCGAGCAGGCCGCGAGCGGCCTGCCAAACACGCGGATGCCGCCCGACACGCCGGGGATCATGCGCATCAGGCTGCGCAGCAGCGTGGTCTTGCCCGCACCGTTCGGACCGATAATGGCCAGTGATTCGCCCTCCGCCACGTCGAACGTGACATTGCGCAGTATCACCGCGCCGCCCGCGGTGACGGAGAGGTCCTCAATCTGGAAAGCGCGATTACTCATACTTCACTCGGGTCCGTGTCCGTTCGCACTGCAGTTCGCCAACTTCTTGTTCTTTTGCGCGGAGATTCAGCGCCACAGGGGGACTGCCGCCTATTTCCGCGCAATGACCGATTTCGACAGCATGAGACTGTACCGGAAACAGGTGGCTGTACCCGAGCCACCCAGACACTTGCAAACTCGGGTACAGCCACCATTTCCAAGTTGGGATTGAATCCGAACCACTGGGCATGT
>CAIJOU010000551.1 GCA_903822375.1 Candidatus Hydrogenedentota bacterium | reverse complement strand
GTCACTCTCGCGAAGGCGGGCGCATCACTGCCGGCACTGTCGAGACCACTGCGCTCAGCAGCATGGCACCTCTATGTGCTCTTTGCGTTCTTTGTGGCAAGTCATCTTGGGCCATTTAATCGCATAGAACACAAAGAGCACAAAGACGAATGCTGTGCAATCCGCATCTCGCTTCTCGATATGTGTCTTCCGCTTTTGTTTCTTCCGTGCAGGTCCGTGTGTTCCGTGGCTGACAACCTTGCTCTTCTTTCCTCACTTTTGTCTTTTCTTCTGACTCCTGAATTCTGAATTCTGGATTCTTTGGTTGCTGCTCCGCGTTCCTCTGCGTCCTCTGCGTCCTCTGTGGTTCAAGAATTACTTCACCGCGTTGAAAAACTCCCGCATCGCTGCGATGTTCTTCGCGTTGCCCGAACCGTCCTCCGGCGGCAACGTGGTCTTCGGGTCCGGCTTGGCGAAGCCATACACCCCGAACTCGGCAAATCGCGGGTCGTGCAGGATTTTGTCCGCATTGTGCTGGTCGCCCCAACCGCAGATGCACTGGATAAGCTTCGTCTTCGGCCCGACGGCGCTGCGCACGGCCTCCAGCTTGGCCGGGTCGAAATGCTCATTCATTACCCAGTCCACCTCCTGCAGCATCGAACACCCCTTCATCTGCGGATGTTGCAAATCGTAGCAACTCAGCCAGATGATGCAGTCCGGTTTGGCGGCCTTCGCCGAATCGTGGATGACCCGCCAGCACCGCTCCACCGCGCGCCGATTGAATTCGTTTGTCTTCTCCGCATCCATCGCCTCCGCGCCGGGGAAGGGCGCACCAAGAAGCTCCTGGCACATCGTCTTTTCACAGTCCAGCCAGGAGTACTTCTTGTCCGGATACTGGTTCATCGGGCTGAACACCCAGTCGATCATGAACCCGTCAATGCCTGTCTTTGTAATTGCCTCGGGAATGACCCTGCCGAGATAGTCGAGGTAGTCCCGCGTCAGCGGAATGGCAATGGCGTTTGGAATGGGGTGCACCTGGTCCGGGTGTTTCTCGCACCAGTACGTATTGCCGCCGATGCAGAAGTATCCCATCACCTTCATCCCCGCGCCATGGCCCAGTTCCGTGACCTCCTTGAGGAATTCCCCCTTCATCCCCGGCTGCACCGGTGCCACTTCGCTCTGGCACCACGCATAGCCCGGACAGCTCACGCAGAAGGTTTGAATGGTGTTCACCCCCAGCTTCTTGTACCAGTCCAAGTGTTCCTGCGCGGACGCTCCGGCGTACATCCCCGGCGGCGCAAAGCCCGCCCCGCCCCAGTTGAAGTCAATGCAGAAGGCCTTGATGCGTGCCGCGTCCGGCGCGGTCCCCTCGGCTGCGGCCATTCCAGCCACCACGCAGCATGCCATCAGACAGAGTAAGAAACGCATGGCATTGTCCTTTCGTTCTTGCGAGGTTCGGAACTGGGAGCGCCGGCGTCCCGCCGGCGCTCCCAGTAGGGGCATTTGTTTTCGTAGCTTGATGACAGGCAATCACCATACCACCGCAGTCTGATTCATTGATGGTGCCGTGGTTGGCCAGACCACTTTCTTGCCGTCGTCCAGCACGGCTTCGAGATAGTATTCCACCGCACCCTCCGGTTGGGCGGGCACGGCGACCCGATAGGCCTGACGGTTGCGATGGGTGGCAGGAACTTTGTTGAAGGTGCCATTGCCCAAGGGGCGCCAGTAGAGATTGACCTCCCAGCTCGCCCGCCTCCGCCACGATGGCGCGGTACGCCGCCGCGCTGCGCACCACGTCCAGGCAGCGGTCGCGCTGCAAGT
>CAIJOU010000550.1 GCA_903822375.1 Candidatus Hydrogenedentota bacterium | reverse complement strand
GGGAAGTGGGGGAAGTGGGGGAAGTGGGGGAAGTGGGGGAAGTGGCCGGGACTTGGCAAGAACCGATATACTGGTCCTGTGCGGGGCCCAAGGCGGCCTTTTCTGAATCTGATAACCTTGGTGCGGCGCAGCCGCCACCGACGAATCCAGAATTCAGAAGCCCGAATCCAGATCAAGACAAGGCACGACACCAGACGGCTGTTTCCTTGCGCGGAAGTGGGTTGCCAAACACACGACAGCAGCGTTCTTGAAACGATTGATGAAGTTGCCGGACAGTAGTACACACAGGAAGACCACCATGACGGAAAAGAAACATGTTCCTTCGCGTCAAGAGGTCGCGGAACAGGACACCTGGAATCTCAGTCCCCTGTTTCGCTCGGACAAGGCCTGGCAGCGCGCCTGCCGCGAGGCGGAGGAGCTTTATCCGAAGTTTGCCGCGTTTCGCGGGCGGCTGGGCCGTTCAGCCAAGGTATTGCGCGAGTGCTGTGATTTTGAGTGCAGCCTTTCCCGACTGATTGACAAGATTGGCGTGTATGCCCATCTGCGCCACAGCGAGGACGTGGCCAACCCGGCCTGCCAGGGCATGCTGGCGCGGTTCACGTTCATCGCCACGCGGGCGGGTGAGGCGGCCAGTTACATTCCGCCGGAGATTCAGGCCATTCCCAAGGCCAAGATGGGCGCGTTCCTCAAGGACCCGCTGCTGGAGCCCTACAAGTTCAACCTGCAGAAGCTGCTGCGCTTCAAGCCGCACATCCTCTCGGAAAAGGAGGAGCGGCTGCTGGCCATGCAGGGTGAGGTGGCCCAGACACCGTCCAAGGTGTTCGACCAGCTCAGCGATGCCGACATGAAGTTCGGCACGGTCATCGATGAGACCGGTTGCGAGGTGGAACTGACCCAGGGCAGTTTTCGCACTTTGCTCGAATCGCCCAAGCGGTCCGTGCGCAAGGAAGCCTTTGACAAGTACTATGCCGTCCACGAGGGCCACGGCAACACCCTGGCCGCCGCCTTGGCCGGGTCGGTTCTGCAGGACGTGTACAACGCCCGCGCCCGCAATTTCCCGTCCGCCCGTGAGGCGGCCCTCTTCGGGGACAAGGTGCCCGTGGCGGTTTATGACAGCCTGATCGCGGCGGTGCGCGGCGAACTGCCCACGCTGTACCGCTATTTTGAGATTCGCCGCCGCGCGCTGCGCGTGAAGGAGCTGCACACCTACGACAACTATGCGTCCATCGTGCGGACCGAGAAGGTGAGCATCCCCTACGAGGAGGCGGTGGCCACCATCAGCGACGCGCTCGCGCCGCTGGGCGATGCCTATGTGCGCACCGTGCGCGAGGGACTGAGCGGGGCGCGCTGGGTCGACAAGTACGAGAACCGCAACAAGCACAGCGGAGCCTACTCTTCCGGCTGCTACGACAGCCCGCCCTACATCCTCATGAACTACAAGGACGAGGTGCTCGACTCGGTGTTCACGCTGGCCCACGAGGCGGGGCACTCGATGCATTCGCATTACAGCCGCGCGGCCCAGCCCTACCAGTACAGCGACTACACCATCTTCGTCGCCGAGGTGGCGTCCACCTTCAACGAACAGCTGCTGGCGCAGCATCTGTTCTCCAAGGTGAAATCGCGCAAGCGCCGCACGGAACTGATCAACAAGGAAATTGACGAGATACGGGGCACCATCATCCGGCAGACCATGTTCGCAGAATTTGAGAAGAACATCCACGCGCTGGCCGAAGCGGGCGAGCCGCTCACGCTGGAGGTGTTCCGCACCGGCTACCGCGCCCTGCTCGACGCCTATTTCGGGCCGGATTTTGCGATCGACCCGGTGCTGGAACTGGAGGGGCTGCGCATACCGCACTTCTACCGCGCCTTCTACGTCTACAAGTACGCCACCGGTTTGTCGGCCGCGATAGCCCTGGCGCGCAACGTGATCGGCGGCGGCGAGAAGGAGCGCAGGCGTTATCTCGGATTCCTGCAAAGCGGCGGGTCAAAATATCCGCTGGACCAGCTTCGCGACGCGGGCGTGGATTTGGCCAAGCCCGATGCCGTCAGCCAGGCCATGGCCCGGTTCCGGGAACTGGTGGATGAACTGGACGAACTGGTGTAGCCGGTTCCTGTGCTGAACCGTAGGGGAACAAAGACGAAATGAAACACAGGCAGTATTTTGCACGGCTTGCCCTGACGGGCGCCTTCTTGCTGGGAACGGCCGTTGTGCACGCGCAGGAGGCCGGCATGCTCGGCGATCTTACCCGGCAGGCCGCCGGGGAGGCCCGCCGCGGCAGCAGTAGCAACGAGGACCTCACCCGGAATGGTGACGCCAGGAGCATCGCCGCAGGCGGCACGCTGACGCTGCTGGATGCCCAGGGGCCCGGCGAGGTCACCCATTTCTGGAACACGATCGGGTCCAAGGACTTCTTTCACGGACGGTCCATCGTGCTGCGCATCTATTATGACGGCGCTGACAAGCCGAGCGTCGAATCGCCCATCGGCGACTTCTTCGGCGTGGGACACGGGGCCTACAAGGACTTCACCTCGCTGCCCGTGACGGTGTCCTCGACCGGCCGCGCGCGCACCTGCTACTGGCACATGCCGTTCCGCAAGTCGATCAAAATGACCGTGACCAACGAGTCGGCCACCACCCCGTGCGATTCTTTCTACTATTATGTGGACTGGCGCAAGCTGGACAAGCTGCCGGAGGACACGCTCTATTTCCACGCCCATTACCGGCAGGAGTTTCCCGCCGCGCCCGGAAAGCACTACACCATTTTGGACACCAAGGGGCGCGGCCAGTACGTGGGCACGGTCTATTCGGTGATGCAGATGGAAACCGGCTGGTTCGGCGAGGGGGATGACTTCTTCTTCATCGACGGCGCCGACGCGCCCCAACTGCGCGGCACGGGCACAGAAGACTACTTCAACGACGCCTGGGGCTTCCGCGAATTCTCCACGCCTTTCCACGGCGTTTCGGTCTATGACGGGGTCCTGCCGGGGGACCGCGTGACGGCCTACCGCTGGCACATCCAGGACCCAATTCCCTTCAAGACAGGGTTGCGGCTCGAAATCGAGCACAAGGGCAGCGTGTACAATCCCACGGGCAGTGTTCTCGATTTCGAACTGGGCGGGTTTGAGGACCGCGCCGACTGGTGCAGTTCGGTGGCATTCTGGTACCAGTATCCGCCGGCAACCTTCGACGAACCCCTGCCCCCGGCGGACAAACGCATCCCTCCGGTGAAGATTCTTCAGGCCTGCCTGATGCCCTTCCGCGCCGACCCGCCGCTGATCGTGCTGCCGCAGGACCCCATCCTGATGTACGCGCCCAACCAGGCCCAGGCCAGCATCGAGTTTGATTTTGACCTGGAAAAGGACGGCCGCTACCGGCTCGACGGCGTATTCATGTTCGGTATCATGGCCGGGGAATGGCAGCCCACACTCGACGGGCAAAAACTGGGCGGCGTGCTGGACCTGTATATCGCCAACGCCGACCCGCGCTGGGTCAATCTGGACACGATGGACCTCAAGGCAGGCAAGCACACGCTCCGCTTTGAGGCGGTGGAGGGCGGCGGCGCCGTCCACCGCGCGCTGGCGCCCAACTTCAACGTCTTCGGCTTTGCCGGGCTCACGGTCCTGCGCCTTGACGACATGGAAGGCTACCAGCAGTCCATGAACCGGCTGATGGAGCAGAAGAAGGCAAAGTAGACGCGGCTGTACTCTGAAGGTTGAAGTCAAACGGAATCGACGTCAAAGGGTGGCAAAGAGAGAGGGATGATGCCATGAACAACCGTGAACGTGTCATCGCTTCGCTGGCGCACCGCCAGCCCGACAAAACGCCCTACTGCATCGGGTTCACGCAGAAAGCCCACGCGAAGATGGTCGACTACTACGGCGACCCGGACTTCGAATCGAAACTGGGCAACTGCTTCACGCTGCTGAAGACCGTGCGGCCCGACGCGTGGCAGGAGGTCCAGCCCGACCTGTGGCGCGACCAGTTCGGCGTGCTGTGGGACCGCAGCGTGGACAAGGACATCGGCAACGTGGTGAACCGGCTGGTGACGCCGGAGAATGTGGCCCAATTCACCCCGCCCAACCCGCGTGATCCGGAGCGTTTCTGCACCTATCCCAAGACTATCGAGGAAAAGGGCGACCGTTTCTATATTGCCGAGATCGGCTTCTCGCTTTTCGAGCGGGCCTGGGTCTTGGCAGGCATGGAACCGCTGCTTGAAGCCATGATGTGCGACCCCGACTTCGTGCACGCGTTGCTGGACAGGATTCTGGAATACAACCTCGAGATCATCGACGGCGCATGCCAATACCCCATTGACGCCATGTATTTCGGCGACGACTGGGGCAGCCAGCGCGGGCTGATCATGGGCCGCGAGCGCTGGCGCGAGTTCATTGAACCCCGGGTGCGCCAGATGTACAAGGCCGTCAAGGACCACGGCCGCCACGTGGTCATCCATTCCTGCGGTTGTGTGGATGAACTTTTCCCCGAACTGATCGCGGACGGACTCGACGTGTTCAACCCGTTTCAGCCCGAGGTCATTGATGTGTTCGAGGCGAAACGCAAGTACGGCGAAGAACTTTGCTTCTTCGGCGGCATCAGCACGCAGCGCATCCTGCCCTACGCCACGCCCGATGAAACCCGCGATCACGTCAAGCGCCTTATCGACGGCGTCGGCAAAGACGGCGGCCTTTTCGCCGCTCCCGCCCACGCCATCCCGCCCGACGCCAGGGCGGAGAACATCGCGGCAATGATAGAGGTGTTGCAGGGGCAGTAGTACGGCGTTTGTTACCGGAAAAACGGGCCCATAACAAGCGTGGACGCATGAGGTAAATCCCCGCGGGGGGAGCAGGGTTTGGCGGGGGTTGCATGCCGGTTTCCTATCCCGCGCGAACCTGTATCCCCGTAGGTTCGACCCCTGTATCGCTTTGGGCCCCCATCTCGCCTGCCCGCTTCTTGACCTCCGTTGAGGCGGTGAATATCATGACGTCAAAGGGAACGGGCTGACATGAAGGAGACTGCAATGAGCACACCCCATGTTGCGGGAATCATTCCGGCGCGTTACGGCTCCAGTCGGTTGCCCGGCAAGCCGCTGGCGCTGATCGCGGGCAAGCCCATGATCCAGCATGTGTACGAGCGCTGCACGGCATCACCACTGCTCCAGTCGGTGTGCGTGGCCACGGACGATGAGCGCGTGCGCGACGCCGTGCTCGCCTTTGGCGGGCAGGCGATGATGACCCGCGCCGACCACCCCAGCGGCACGGACCGCGTGGCGGAGGTGGCTGCAGCGCTGGGCGCGGACATCGTGGTCAATATCCAGGGTGACCAGCCCTTTATACACCCGGACATGCTCGACGAGGCGGTACGTCCGCTGCTCGACGACGCGACGGCGGAGATTGCGACGCTCATGTTCCGCATCGTGCGCGGGGACGACCTGGCCAACCCGGCCGTGGTGAAGGTGGTGGCCGACTTGAACGGCAATGCGCTCTACTTCTCGCGCTCGCTAATCCCCTATCCCCGTGAAAAGGTGGAGCACGGCGTGTTCGAGCACGTTGGCGTATACGCCTACCGTGGCGACACGCTGCAGCGGCTGACAAAGCTCGCCCCCACGACGCTGGAGCGGGTCGAGTCGCTGGAACAGTTGCGCTGGCTGGAGCACGGCCTGCACATCCGCATCACCGAATCCGCCGTGCCCGATCGTGACCATTGCGGGTTCAGTGTGGACACGCCCGATGACCTCGCGCGCGCGGAACAGATGTACTTGGAAAAGATACAGGCACCGTGACGCACCCATTTGTGGCACGGGCGTTCCGCCCGTGTTCGGGGCCGTCGGCACACGCTAAAACCATGGGCAAGATGCCCATGCCACGAAGCCGGGATAACGACGGCATAGAAACATGGAGAAACGGACGATGACCTACGATACTGAAACGCTCGGCATGATCGAGGCGCGTCTGGACGCGAAGGCCCTGGATCGCGTCAATGCGGCGGTGGACCGCATCGTTACCGCAAAGGAACGCGGCGGCAAGGTGGCCGTGGTCACCGGCAGCGGGCCGAACGTGCATGAGGGCGTGACCACACTCATTGCCGCGCTCATGCATGCGGGCATTGTGGATGCCGTCTCCACCAGTTCGGCCGTGGTTTCCCACGAGATGGGCGGCACGCTCGACGAGGTGAAACGCTGCGCGGGCGAGCCGCTGGGCGTCCCGGAATGGATGCTGCCGCGGGGCGGCGAATTCGAACTGACGCTGGTCGACGACGCACAGCTCGATGAGATTCAACAGCACATGCCGCTCGACATGGAACTCATCAAGAAACTCAAGCAGGCCGAGGGCAAGACCATCATCAAGGCGGCGGGCAACCTGGGCTATCCCATGGGCCTGTGGCTGGAATGGCTCTCGGGTGAGATCGCCGAACTGGCCCGCGCCAACGGCGCGTCCTTCGAGGAAATCGCCGGATTGGGTGCGGATGAAATGACCATGATCGGTGCCGGCGCCGCGAAAGGTCTGCCGGTATTGGTGACGATTCCGCAATTGATTGGCGGCGGGGCGGTCGGGCTCAACATCGGCGACAGCATTCCGCTGCGTGAACGGGCCACGCGGCTGGCGCGCGTGCTGGACAGTGCGGACGTGATCGTCGAGTCCGCCGTGGCGCTGACGCAGGAAATCCACGACGGTCCCTTCGAACGCTACACCGGCCACGGCATGTGGTCCGCGTGGATGGGCCACTACACCTATTCGCTGGAGGGAAAATCGCTCATCCGCATCGACCTCGACCCCGCGCTCGACCGCGTGTGCGAGGCGGAGCGCGACGGCGGCGGCGTGCAGAAGGCCATCGCCGACGGACTGCCCAAAACGAAGCTGTTCAAGGTGCCCTTCCGCATGGAAATGTCCGGGTTCGCCCGGCACGAGGGCAGCATCCCCATCATCGGCGACATTGGCGCGGTGTGGCCGCTCATTGCCGCGCGCGCCGCGCAGCGACTGGGGGTGGAACTCAACTTTCTGTCGTACCCGCAGGACACCGACCCGGGCCGCGCCATGCGCGCGCAGATCGTGCGCGATGTGAAACCTTACAGCCGAGCGAAGATGCTCGTCGAACTGGCGAAGCGAGCCACGGGCTCGCCGTGCAGCAGGCTCCTGCGGGGCTGACGGCACCCGGGCGCGCTCGGCGCCCTGGATTTCTTTGGGCGAGGCCGGTTGTGGTCCCCCCTCCAAGGGGGACCAAGAGCGTCCGAGCACCCAGGCAATTCTCGGTGCCCAAGCAGTCTTCGGAGCCGGCTACTCTGCCGGGACCATGCCGCACAGCGTTTGCGGCGTTTCGTAAAGGATTTCGCGCGCTATCGAAATCGCACCGTCGAAATCATACTGTCCCATCCTGATCTTGTCGGCCAGCACAGTTGCCAGAACGCGCCGCACCATGGCCGCCTTGGCGTAGGTCCATTCCACGCAGTAGGCGTCGGAGAAGAAGCCCACCTGGCGGTTGAGCGGGAGCATGTCGAGCCGCTCGGCCATGACGCGCGCCATGATGGTCGGGAAGAAGTTGTGCCACCAGTACGCGGCCATCGACAGGTTGGGCAGTTCGCGGCACAGTGTGCACAGCGACTGGTTCGCGTGCGCGCTGGAAAGCGAGCACTGGAACCGGAGTTTGGGGTGGCGGCCGACCATGGCGGCCAGTTGTCCGATGGTGCGCTGGGACAGGCGGCTGTCGGTCTCGAAGGGCAGCGGTTCGGCGCCGAAGCTGAACTGGAACAGGAGACGGTCGCCGTGGCGCGCCTCCAGGGCGGAAAGGAACGCCTCGTGGATGTATGAGGCGTAGATGTCCCGTTCGCGGTTGCCGGCCGTGGCGCGGCGCGCGAGCGCCTGCTCCATCTCCGCATCGCTCACCAGCTGGTAGTCGATGTCCGTGCTGAGATGGGTTGCGGTGGAGATGATGTCGTCGATGGGAATCTGGTCCACGTACCACGTGATGGCATCATGCACGTCGCCGAGCGTGTGGATGACCCGGTCCGTGGCGGGACGCGCACCGCCGCCGATGGGCGACGCGGTGGCCGGCGTGTGGCCCCAGCAGCGCTCCAACTCGTAAAGCGCCGTGTCATATTCTCCCCACTGGCAGCGGGTGAAGAAGGCCCATTCAAGCGAATAATGAAGCAGATCGTCGTCATGCCCCTGTTCGCGCCGCGAGATCTCCGTGCATATCCGCTCGACCCCCGCGCGGCGCACAATGTCGCGGTGCCAGAAATGGTCGTCCGCGCGCTCGCGAATCAGCCAGTCCAGATCGTGCCAGTTGTCCGCCGTAACGGGGTCGAACCAGCCGTAGAGCTCTCTCAAAATGATTTGGATGCCCCAACTGATGCTCGTGTTGCGCACGCGTTCAAGATGGGGCAGCGCCTCCTCGATGCGCCGGTGCGCCTCGGCCTTGTCGGGCCAGCCGGGATACTGGGTCAACCGCGCGCCGGAGGGGCAGCCCGCGGCGTAAAGGTCGCTCACCGCCATGTGGTACAACAAGATGTCATGCAGGCCCTTTGCTCCCAGATGCCCGCTCACCAGATGGGTGTGCGCGTCAAGGATGGGCGTTTCGTTCAGAGCTCCGAGCAGTTTTTGTACGAGAGAGTCGGTTGGCATGGTCATGTGTGCCTTTCTTTGGTTTCACTCCGTCATTGCGGGGGGCAACGGACGGCCGAATAATCTCTTGTGACGACACCTGAAGTCCCACGCCGTCGCGCGCGGGAAATTGGGTTGCTTCGCCCGCAATGGCGTCTTCTCTTTGGACGGTTACCCGCGCGGCCCGGCTTTTCCGGTTCCCGCCAGCGGCTTGATCTTGATGTTCTTGTACCAGCAGGGACTGCCGTGATCCTGCAGGCCGATGTAGCCGTGTTTTGGATGGTCCCTGAACACGAGGTCGGAGAACTTGTGGTCGGATCCGTCGGGCCGCTTGCCCATCTTGTCGAACTGGTCCAGATCAACGTGGTTCACCTTCTCGCCATTCAGCACCACGTCGACGATGCTGCCCTTGACGGTGATCTCGATGTGGTTCCATTCTCCGGCGGGCTTCATCGCGTTCTTCGTGGGAGGGGACAGGTCATAAACCGCACCCGTGTCGGTCATGCCGTTTGTTGCTGTGTCGATGACCTGCACTTCAATCCCGTTCCAGCCCACGTCCTTGCCCGCCGGCGGCGTCAGGGGAAAGGTGCGCAGAAAGATGCCGCTGTTGCATCCGGCACTGATTTTGAAGTCCAGCGACAGCTCGAAGTCGGTCCATTCCTTTTCGTTAATCATCATGTAGCCGCCGCAGCCGTGGGGGTTGATGCACCCGTCCTCCACGGGCGTCCTGCTCGGCTGCATGTTGCTCGTCTTCCAGCCGTCGAGCGTCTTGCCGTCGAAAAGCAGCAGCCAGCCGTCGGATTTCTCCTGGGGGGGCAGTTCGTTGTCGGCGGCGAGTGCGCCCGCACACGCCAGCAGCAGCGTGGCAACAATCATGCGTTTCATCAGCCGAGCACCTTCTCGCTGGCGGCATCCCACACCAGCGTTTTCGATTGGCGGTACGATTCTACGGCCATCTTGATGGCCACCATGGTGGCGCACCCGAGATCGACATTGCAATAAACCGGCCCGAGACCGCGCACCGCGTCGATGAAGTTGCCCTCTTGGTCGCGCCGCCCCTTCGTCTCGATCTTCGCCTCCGCGTTGCCGCCGTTCTTCGCCTTGAACTCCTCCATGAAATCGCCGTTGCCGCGCAGCACCGGCGTCTCGTCAATCTGCATGGTGCCGTACTTGCCGTAAATGCGGTTCTCGAGCTGGGTGTCGTTGGTGAGCGTGCTCACCATCAGCACGGAAAACTCGCTGGGATAGTCTGCCGTCATGAGGAAGGTGTCCGGGATCTCGCGCTCGTCCTTCTCGATGTACAGCCCGCCCGAAGCATTGACGCGCTTGGGATATTCGCCGTTGGCGCCCGTAATGGCGATGAGCATGGGCGCAAGCTTGTGATAGAGCAGGTCCGTGGCCACGCCGCCGCTGTAGTCCCAGTACTTGCGGAACCGGAAGAAGCGGTCGGGTGTCCACGGACGCTTCGGCGCCAGTCCCCACTCATGGCCCAGAAACATGTCCCAGTTCACATAGTCCTCGCCGGTCTTGTCCGGTCCGGCCGTCGGGTCAATTTTCTGGTGCTCGTTGAACAGGCAGGTATGGGCATTCCGGTCATAACTGCCCTGGGCCCAGGTCACCTTGCCGATGCGCCCCTCCACGATGGCGTCATGCCCCTTCCAGAACGCCTCCTTGCCCGTGTCCTGCGGGCCCACCTGCAGCACCTTGCCCGTGCGCTTGACCGTATCGCGCAGCGCCAGCGCCTGTTCGATGGTGTGGGTCATGGGTTTTTCGACGTAAACATGCTTGCCCGATTCGAGCGCATCACAGGCGATCTTGCCGTGCCAGTGGTCCGGTGTGGCAATCAGCACCGCGTCGATGTCCTTGCGCTCCAGCAGCTTGCGATAGTCCAGGTAGCCGTCGCCCTTGCAAATGCCCAGCGCCCGTGTCACCCGTCGCTGGTAGACGTCGGAGGCCGCCACCACCTCGATATTGTCCTGCGTGCTCCGGCCCACCAGGCTGGACAGATGCCCCGTGCCCATGCCGCCGCAACCGATGACGCCAAACCGGATGCGCTCATTGGCGCCCTGCGCCTGCGCCGGGGCCATGCGGGCAATGCCAATTGCCGCGGCGGATACCGCGGCCGTCTTGAGGAAATCGCGGCGGTTCGTGGCACCCTGTCCTCTGCCGATGTCCATATGCTGCTCCTTGTCCGTTGTTGGCCGCCGGGAACAGTCCGTACGGGCCGTCTTGACCTGCACACATGGTCACATATCCTTGGTCGTTTCCGCAATGAAGGCTTGCCGCTTGACTCGCGCCTCCCGGCCTGCAAGAATGTCGCCCATCATGGAATCCCCCAACATGGAAAACCGGCCCCCCCGCATCGTCGGTGCAGGCATCTGCTGCCTCGACCATATCGTCGTGGCCCCCACCATCCCCTGGGGCGACACGGCGCAGGTGCGCGAATACTGCATGCAGGGTGGCGGACTGGTGGCCACGGCACTGGTGGCCTGCGCAAGGCTGGGCGCGCAGACCGAACTGCTCAGCATGCTGGGCGGCGATGTGATTGCCGACCAGATTCTGGATGAATTGGAAGACGAGCGCGTGTCGGCAGTGCATGTGGCCAGACATCCCAGCGGTGCGAGTCCCTTCAGTTTCATTCATGTGGATGACAAGTCGGGTGAGCGCACTATTTTCCATCGGCGCGCGGCCGGACTGGAATGGCGCGGAACAAACCGGGACGTTGTTGCCCAGGCCCAAGTCGTGCTGGTCGATGACTATTATCCGGATCTCGTCCGCGAGGTCACCAAGGCGGCGAAGGACTGCGGCGTGCCCACCGTGGCGGACACCACGCCCAATGAAGCCAATGCAGACTGGATTCGCGATGTGGATGTCATGATTGCACCGCGCCACTTCCTGCGCGTGGGCGGGTTTGGCGGCGACCTGGACCGGGCGCTGGACGCCATCCACGCCATGGGACCCGCAACGGTGATCATAACGCTCGGTGCCGACGGCTGGGCCGCCTCCGGCCCCGACGGCCGCGCGCGGGGCGCGGCGTTTTCGGTGAACGTGGTCGACACGGTCGGCGCGGGCGATGTGTTTCACGGCGCCTATGCCTTCGCCATGGCCAAAGGCTGGACCACGCCGCAGTGCGCCGAATTTGCGTCGGCGGTTGCGGCCATCAAGTGCACCCGCGTGGGGGGGCGCACCGGCATCCCCACGCTTGACAAGACCTTGGAATTCTTGCGCACACACAGCGCAAACGACTGGACAAACGTTAGTTAACAACGTCATTGCGAGGAGGGCTTTAGCCCGACGAAGCAATCTCTTGCCCGCTTTGGCCCAGATATTGGTCATCATTCCAAGAGATTGCCGCGCTTCGCTCGCAATGACGTGCATGGATAGGCCGCAAAACAATCTCAAGGGAAATGGACACACATGAGCGCATTGGGCAAGCAGATCCGTTTGAACCGCATTTTCAGCCATCCGTCCGGACGCATCCTCGCGGTGGCGGTGGACCACATGATCAACTACGCCATCGGCATGCCCGAAGGGCTGCGCCAGATTGAGGACACGGTGCGGAAAGTCATTGAGGCCCGGCCCAGTTCCATCACGCTGAACAAGGGCGTGGCCATGCGCTGCATCAAGGACCTCGCCGGGCGCGTCCCGCTCATCATCCAGCAGACGGCGGTGAGCCCGAATTGGCCGGGCCAGGTGTCCCATGCGGAGGTGGAGGAAGTCGTCGCCATGGGCGCGGACGCTATCGCCGTCGCCACCTTTGTAAAAGATCCAAATGAATATGACAATCTTCACCACCTCAGCGCCACCGTGCGCGCGGCCGAACGCTTCGGTCTTCCGGTCATTCCCCACATCTATCCCATCGTGGAAAAGCAAGGCAAGCGGGTGGTCAGCGACCTGGCCGAAGACATCGCCTACGCCGCGCGCGTCGGCTTGGAGATGGGTGCAGACGTCGTCAAGATCCCCTACACCGGGGACGCGGCCTCGTTCCGCGACATCGTCTCCGTCATGCCCATCCCGGTTGTCACCGCGGGCGGTCCCAAGTGCGACACGCTGGAGGACGCCGCCGCCATGATGCGCGACGTGGTGCTCAGCGGCGCCGCGGGCAGCACGGTGGGACGCAACGTCTGGGGCTTCCCGGACATCGAGGAAGCCATCGCCACGCTCAAGGTTGCGCTGGAGATAGACCGGTAGGTCAAACCGGATTCTCAGAAAAGTGGGACAGGCGTTCTCGCCTGTCCCACTTTTGTTTTCGTCATAGGCCGACCGCCGGAGGGATGTGTTCCAGACCCTCCCCATCGCTTATCCGGCGTCCTTTCTTGACTGTTCCTGACGTGCGTTCTATGCTCTTCCTCGGGAACCAACAGAAGGATTCAGCCAATGCGGTATTTCAGGTGCGGAGTCGTATTCGTTATCGCCTTCATGACGGCGTTGTCCTGTTCTGCGCAGGACCCGGCGGTGGACTTCTCGTATGCTTTTGCCACGCC
>CAIJOU010000549.1 GCA_903822375.1 Candidatus Hydrogenedentota bacterium | reverse complement strand
TCTGGGCGAGACAAAACTGCATGATGAAGGAAAATTGTTGACATCCTCCCCCGGGGGAGGATGTCAACAAAACGCAACCCAAAAGGCTATCCTCGGACACCAAGACCTGACGAATTTACAGAAACTTCTTGACACGAGCTTGGCTGTGACCGCACCACGTCAATCAAAGCAGTGTTGTCCCTGAGTCCCACCGCAAATAGCACTTAGAGAGTGTCCTGTTCTCTTCTCTTTGCTCTCTTCTCTTTGCTCTTCATCCTTCGTCCTTTCCTTCCTCCTCTGTGCCCCTCTGTGCCCTCTGTGGTTCCTGTCTTCATTCTGAATTCTGGATTCTGGCTTCCGCATTTGACCCCATCCATTCCCCCTGCTATATTCGCCGGACAGCGGGGGAGAGGATCAGGAGTTGCCGTGTCCGAAGTGTTCATAGACGCCGATGCCTGCCCGGTAAAGAAAGAGGTCTACAAGGTTGCCGAGCGCCATCATGTGAACGTGAAGGTCGTCGCCAACGCGCCGATGTCCGTCCCCAGCGTCCCATGGATTGAACTGATCGTCGTCAGCGACGGGTTCGACGCCGCCGACGACTGGATCGTCGAGCATGCAAGTCCCCGCGACATCGTCGTCTCCGACGACATCCCCCTCGCCTCCCGTTGTCTGCAGAAGGGTGCCCGCGTGGTCAGCGCGCGGGGCCGCGAATTCACCGAAGCCGCCATTGGCGACGCCCTGGCGACCCGCGAGGTGCTCTCCCAACTCCGCGAACACGGCCTCGTGAGCGGCGGCCCGGCCCCTTTCGGCCAGAAAGACCGTTCCCGCTTCCTCGATCGCTTCGACGCCATCCTGCGCGCCGCGCTTCGCCAGGGCTGATCCCCGCAGGCCGGACGGCGCCAGCCCCTTCTCATCCCGCGCGCCACATGCATCCTCCCGTCCCTGAGTGTTATGATCGTGCATAATTGACTAGAAGGCATTTGGACCAATCATGGCACGTGGCGACCACATAAAGACGAGGCGGGCCGGCGGGCTCTACACCCACCATGGCATTGACATGGGGGATGGCACCGTCGTCCATTTCTCCGGCGACCCGGTCAACTACCGGGATGCCTGCGTGTGCCGCGTCGCAATGGAGGCGTTCCTTCAGGGCGGCACGGCGATTCTGGTGGAACACCGGGAACCGGTGCTGTCCCCGGAGGAAACCGTGCGCATCGCCGAAAGCATGATTGGCGGACGCCGCTACCATCCGCTCACCAACAACTGTGAACATCTCACCACCTACTGCAAAACGGGCCGCCGGGACAGCGCACAGGCACGCCGCTTTATCAAGGCGGCGATTACCGCGGGGATAACGGCGCTCGCCGTCGGTGTCCACGTGGCGCGCCGGGCCAGGGGCCAAAACGGCCTCCGGTTCACCGAAATGCTGGCCGAGGTGTTGCAGCAACCGAAGAAGAGGCAAAAAAGCACATGATTGACCGCCTGAATAGCGACGAACGCGTGGCCATGATGGAACTGCTGGCGTATCTTGCCAAGACCGACGGCAAGATGACCGATGTGAATCAGGAAGTGCTTCGCGAGTACGCCGAATTGCTGGAGGTTGATCCTTCGGAAATCGACAGCGACCTCACTCCCGAGGAACTCGTTCCCCAGTTCCAGCGCCCCGCCAGCCGCGTCGTGGTCCTTCAGGAGGTCTTCCGCCTGGCCAACCTTGACGGCGTATTCACCATCGGCGAAGAGTCGGCCATCCTGGATATTGCCTCGCTCATGGGCTTCCCCATGGAGTTCGTCCAGCGCGTCGAACAGTGGGTGCTCGACGGTCTGGAATGGACCCTGGCCGGCGAAAAGCTCATTGAAGAGGGCAACCATCTCGCCCTGCGCAAGCACTGAGCGCCACACGCCGCTGTCATCCTGGGCGAAACGTAACGAAGCTACGGTTCTTTTTGCCATTCTCAAGCAGTGCCCGGAATAGTGGACCGGTCGGGTCTATCGGTGCGTCCTCTGCCTTTCAGGCCTGAAAGGCCGCAACATGAAAGCCCGGGGCAACGCCCCGGGAAAACGGCGAAGAGGGAAGAAGTGCCCTGAAAGGGCGTAACAAACCCGCAGCAACAGGCGCTGTTACGCCCTTGCCCCCTCGTTCCCAAGTTTCACTTGGGAACGCACTTGCCCGCGAAGCTGTGCTTCGCCGACGCGGCATCCTGCCGCGTCCCTTTGACCATATTTCCCACTTCTCACCACTTTTTATTGTGGTCCGATTGTGCTATACTCTGGACCATACACAAGATGTAGCGTTTGGAGGTGTGTCTTGAACGGGCTGAAACGCAAGGTACATTTCGTCGGCGTGGGCGGCATCGGCATGAGCGGGCTGGCCGAAATACTGCTCAATCTCGGCTATGACGTTTCCGGTTCCGACGCCAAGGCGTCGGAAATCACGGAGCGGCTGGAGAGTTGTGGCCTGCGCTTTCGTGAAGGGCACGAAGCGGCAAACATCGGTGAGGCCGACATTCTGGTGGTCAGCGCGGCCATCGCGCAGGACAATCCGGAAATCGAGGCGGCCAGGCATCGCGGCACCCCCGTTATTCACCGCAGCGACCTGCTCGCCGACCTGATGCGGCTCAAGCCGCATGCCGTGGCCGTGGGCGGCACCCACGGCAAGACCACCACCACCTCGATGATCAGCGCCATCATGGACGTGGCCAACATCGGCGCAACCAGCATCGTCGGCGGCATCCTGCACCGCAGCGGCACCAACGCGCGGTGGGGCACCGGCGACTATCTGGTGGCCGAGGCCGACGAGCATGACGGTTCCTTCCTGCGCCTGCACCCCAGCATCGCGGTGGTCACCAACATCGATGCCGAGCATCTGGAATACTACGGCACGGTGGACCGCATCAAGCGCGCCTTCACCGACTTCTGCAACGGTGTCCCCTTCTACGGCTACAGCATTGTCTGCGGCGACGACCCCAACACGCGCGACATCGTGAAGGACATCGAAAGCGTCTGCCTCACCTACGGACTGGGGGAGAACGTGTCCCTCCAAGGCCGGAACATCACCATTGTGCCGGGCCCCACGTGCGGTTCCAAGGCGCTGCAGCTCGCCTCCATGCATACCCGCTTTGACGTTGTCTGCCATGACGATCGGCTCCACGCCTCAGGCATTCTGGGCACGGCGGAAATCAACGCCGTCGGCACGCACAACGTCCTCAACGCGCTCGCGGCCTGCGCGGTGGGGCTGTGCCTCGGCATGCGGTTCAACCGCCTTGCCGACGGACTGCGACTCTTCGACGGCGTGCGCAGACGCCTGCAGGTCTGCGGCGAACAGCGCGGCGTGCTGGTCATCGAGGACTATGCCCATCATCCCACCGAGATCGCCAGCACCCTGGAGGCGATCCGCTGGATTCAGCCCCGGCGTGTGGTGGGCGTGTTTCAGCCCCATCTGTTCAGCCGGACAAAATTCTTCTGCGACGATTTCGCGCGCGTTCTGTCCTCCATGGACCGCGCCATAGTGACGGACATTTACCCGTCCCGCGAAGCGCCCATGCCGGGTGTGGACTCGGGCATCATCGTCGACGCGGCGCGCCGCGCCGGCGCCGCCCACGTGGAACTGGTGGGCGACATGGATGCCGTGCCCGCCCATCTTGCCCCCTCGCTCGAGCCGGGCGATGTCGTGCTCGTGCTGGGTGCCGGAAACATCAACCGCATTGCCGCCCCGCTGCTTGCCCAGATTGAGGCCTCACGGTCATGATGACCCAAAGCCTTGCCGCCAACACACGGGGCGAACCCCAGCGCATGACACGCCGCCGGGGCCGCTCGCGGTGGGTGTATTGGGCGGAGATGGCCTGCGCGCTCCTCATGCTCGGCGGCTTTGGCTTCGGGCTGTTCAAGTACATTCTGGAACCCACCACCCTGCGCGTGAAGCACGTGCTTCTGGACGGCAACAGCGTGCTCTCGGGGCAGCAGTTGCTTGAGGCCGCGCACATCACCGACGCGGACACAATCCGCTCGGTCAAGCCCGAAGAGGTGCGCAAGCGCGTCCTGACCCTGCCCTACGTGAAAGAATGCTCCGTTTCCCGCTCACTGCCCTCCAGCATCATCATCCGGATCGTTGAGCGCGTTCCCGTCGCCGCGGTCATGGTCAACAACCACGTCTACGAAATCGACCGCGACGGCATGGTGCTGCGGGAAGTGCCGGCCCTGGCCCCACCAAACGGCCCCCTGGTGACCAATCTTCCCAGTCTGGGCGCGGTCACGCCGGGACAGATGATGAAGAATACGGCGCTGGAGAAGGCGCTGGAGCTTTGGGATGCGTTTTCCGCCGACCCGCTGGCCCGGGAACTCACCCTTTCTGAGATTTCCGCCGAGGCCGAAAGCATGCTCTACATGTATTTCAACGAACTGCCCTATGAAACGCGTTGGGGCCGTTCCGACTTTCCCACCCAAGTGCGCCGCTTTGAAATGCTCTGGCGCGAAAAGGGTGGAAAACTGCCCTGTCTCGAGTATCTCGACATGCGTTTTGACAACGACATTGTCTGCAAATAGCCGTAAACCACGAGCCGGAACGGACCGTTGGCGAACACGCCCCGGGACCCGTTCCAAGGAGAGCTAACATGACGCCGACTGCCGCCCAGGACCAGGTATTCTCCACCTTCGATCAAAAAGCCGTGCTCAAGGTCTGCGGTATCGGCGGCGGCGGCGGCAACGCCGTGGACCGCATGATCGAGGCGGAGTTGACCGGCGTGCAGTTCATCGCCGTGAACACCGATGCCCAGGCGCTCAAAAAGTCGAAGGCGGATATACGCCTCCAAATCGGCACCAGCCTCAGCAACGGCTTGGGCGCGGGGGCCAGGCCCGAAATCGGCCGGCAGGCCTGCGAAGAGGACCGCGAGAAGGTGCGCGAAGTGCTTCGCGGTGCCGACCTTGTCTTCCTGACCGTCGGCTTGGGCGGCGGCACCGGCACCGGCGCGGCGCCGATTGTTGCGCAGGAGGCGGGTGCCACGGGCGCCCTGACGGTCGCCATCGTCACGCTGCCCTTCAGCTTCGAGGGCGAGGAGCGCATGAACAACGCCCTCACAGGCCTTGAGGAACTGCAGCAGCATGTGGACACGCTCATCGTCGTGCCCAACGACCGCATCGCCGAATTGAGCCACACCAACACCCCCCTGTTGGACGCGTTCCGCCACGGCGACGAGGTGCTGCACAACGGTGTGCGCGCCATCTCCGAGTTGATCACGCTGCCCGGCCTCATCAACGTCGACTTTGCCGACGTGCGCACCATCATGCAGGCCAAGGGCCGCGCGCTGATGGGCATCGGCATCGCCGAGGGCGAGGACCGCGCCGTGCGCGCCGCGCGCGAGGCCATCGACTGCCCGCTGCTCGAACAGTCCGACATCCACGGCGCCAAGGGCGTCATCGTCAATGTGCGCGGCGGTTCGGACATCCGCATGCGCGAGGTGCAGGACGCCATCAACTACGTCAAGCGCAATGCCAGCCCCGACGCCAACATCATCCTCGGCGTCGCCCCGGAGAAGGAAGAGCGCCAGGAATTCCAGGTCACCGTCATCGCCGCCGGTTTCCCGAACCGCGATGTGGCCGAATACCGGAACAAGTCCCGGTCGGCTGTGCTGGACGACATCCTGGCATCCCCGGCACCGACGCCTACGCCGGCACCGCAGCCCACCGTGACGCAGTTCCAGCCGCCCGCGCAAAACAGCCAGCCGAAGCCTGAGCCTTCGCGCGCAGAGGCGCCCAAGCCGCAGGCGGCAGCGCCCACACCCGCGCCCGCCAAGCCGGCACCCAAGCCCCAGCAGGCCCCCGCCAAAGCCCCCCAGCAACTCGATCTCCCCAATGGTTCCAGTAACTTCACCACCGTCTTCTCCTCAGGCGCAACCCCTGAAGAGGACGACATGCGCATCCCCGCATACATGCGCCAACCGCCGAAGAAGCAATAGCGGAAGCGGAAACTTTTTCGTGGCCGACCAAAAGGTAAAGCAGCCTGGGAAAGGGCGCATCGCCGCCATTGATCAGGCGCGCGGTTATGCCATTCTCGGCATGATCTTCGTGAACGTCCTGGGGCACTTCGACTGCATGCCGTGGATGTTCAAGCATCATCACGAAGGCTTTTCCTATGCCGACCACATCGCCCCGCTCTTCATCTTTATCGTGGGCATGGGCTTTCGGCTGAGCTTTACGCGGCGCGTTGAACGGGACGGTCTGTGGCGGGCACGGCGCGATGCATTGCGCCGTTATCTCATCCTGTGCGCGCTGGGACTGCTCTACGGTTTCTTTGACCTTCGCGTCAGCGTCTGGGACGCGCTGCTCGATATCGGCCTGGCCGGTGTGCTGGCGCTGCCCTTCATGCATCTCGGCATGGCCGCGCGCCTCGCGGCCGGGGCGGCCCTGCTTGCGCTGTACCAGACAGCGTTCTCCTGCACCTCCTACGGGACATGGATCATGGGTCACAGCATCAACGGGGGCCCCTTGGGACCGCTCAGCTGGGCGTTCATGCTGCTTGCCGGAACGGTTGCGTGGGACCTTTTCGCAACCGCCCGTCCGCGGAGGATCATTCTGGGCTGTCTGGCCGGCACACTGCTCTTCTCCGCCGCAGGGTGGGCCCTGCGTGCCGAATGGCCCGGTCTCAAACCATTGTGGCCCTTCTCCCAGTATGGGATGACCGCGCCGTACCCCCTCTATGCGACGGGTCTCTGCTTCCTGACAGTCCTCGCATTCTATCTGGCCTGTGACCGGTGCAAGCTGCGCTTTCCACAGTTGACGGTGCTGGGGTATAATCCGTTGGTGGTTTATATTTTGCAGGCCATACTGGCATTGCTGGCCAGTCTGGCCGTTCCCAACACCGCCCCGCGGCTTATTGCCTTTCTTACTTTTCTGACGGTCTACACGACGTGCTACGGAACGGCATTTTGGCTCTTTCGCGCAGGCCGGATTATCAAAGTGTGACAGGCTTCGTGCCCGGCAATTGCGTCAAACTTGACTCGACCCCATCAACATTGGGTAACATAGTGAAATTAAAGGACTTGCTGGCTGGTTTTAGAGATAGAACAAGGCTTTTCACGCGAACAGGTTGAACGGCGGCGTGATTCAAGTGGATTAGATGCGTGTTCGCCAAGCATGGAGGTCAGAACCCGTGACAATGACCAAGAGAGAATTGGTGATGCTGGTGGCCAACAGGCTGGGCATGACACAAAGCGACGTGTCCCGAATTATCGAGGGCGCTTTCGAGACCATCACGAAATCCCTCTCCGAGGGGCACCGCTGGGAACTGCGCGATTTCGGCGTCTTCGAGGTGAAGAGCCGCGCTTCGCGCATCGGGCGCAATCCGCGCACCGGAGAGCAGGTTCCCGTGTCCGAGCGCAAGGTGGTCACCTTTCGCCCCGGCAAGCGCATGAAGGAGATGGTGTCGGGTGGAAGTTCCGAATCAGGTCCGGCAACGGACCCGGGCGCAGACTCCGCGAGTTCCGAAGAGAGCACCTTCTGAGCCTGTCGTGAACCCATTTTGAGCCCGACAGAGGTCTCCGCAGATGCATTCCGTCCCCGCCACTGATAAGACCATCCTGCTTGCCGCAGACACGAGCACGCGCTATTGCACCGTGGCGGTGTGCCGTATGGGCGCCGATTACAGCGCACCCCTCCGGCTTCTCGCCGAAACCGTGGTTGACCGGCACCGGCTGCATTCCGAGCGTCTGATTTCCACCGCCGACTGGGCGCTCAAGGAAGCCGACGTTACCCTGCAGCAGTTGGGCATGCTCGCCATTTCAAACGGTCCGGGTTCCTTCACGGGGCTGCGCATAGGCAGCGCTGCATGGAAGGGACTGGCTCTCGCCTGTAATCTTCCCCTGGTCGCCGTGCCCACACTCGATGCCATGAGCCGCATGCCTGTACCTGCGGACGCGCTGGTGGTGCCCATGCTCGACGCCCGGATGAATGAGGTCTTCGGCGCGGTCTACCGCTACGACAGGGGGGTGCGGCACAAGTTGACCCCGGACATGGTCTGCCCCGTCGAATCCCTGCTGGCCGCCATTCCGCAGGGCCTGGGATTGCCCTTGATCGTGCTCGGTGACGGGGTGGAGCGTTTTGAAGAAACCATCCGCCGCGTTTGTCCCGAAGCAGCCTTCATGCCGCCGCCCCTTTCCATGCCCCGCGCATCCGCCGTCGCACTGGAGGCAATGTCGATGCTTGCCGCCGGGGCATGCACCGACCCGGGTGCCGTCTCGCCGGTATACCTGCGCAAGTCGCAGCCTGAGATGGTGCGTGACGTTCAGGCCGCCAAAACAGGCGCCATTTAGGGAGGGGATATATGAGCCAGACGAAACAGGGGCTTGTATTTCAGCGGTTTACGCTCGAATACCTGCCCAACGTGCTCTTCATAGAGAGCGAATCCTATCCGGAACCCTGGACCCACGGCATGTTCCGACAGGAACTCACCAACCCCAATTCCTACATCTGGCTGGCCCTGCTGGGCGACAGCCTCGTCGGCTATGCGGGATTCTGGCTCGTACTCGATGAGGCCCACATCACCCGCATAACGGTCGGGGAGAAGTACCGCAGCAACGGGTACGGGCGCGTCATCACTGAGTACATGCTCGAGCAGGCCTTCGACCTCGGCGCGGCCCTGGCCCGCCTCGAAGTGCGCGAAACCAACGTCCCGGCCCGCGCGCTCTACGACCGTCTGGGCTTCGTGGTAGAGGGGAAGAGGATTGGCTACTACCAGCGCACCAACGAAAACGCGGTGCTCATGGTCAAGCGCTTCTGACCCGCATTCCTGACACCGTCATGGCACCCCCAACCGCCTGTGCCGGCGATTCGCCATAAAAACAGGAGAGTGAACTTTGCACCAATTCGTGGCACCCTCAGGCTCGAACACCGTTCGAGCTTGGGGGTGCTCCCGCTGTGCCCTGCACCGCAAAAAGGACTCGCACATCGCCCCAATTTCTTCTCTGCGCCCCTCTGCGTTCTCAGCGTCTCCGCTTTAAATCGCCAACTTCACCCTTCACCCTTCACCCTTCACCCTTCAGACTTCACCCTTCAGACTTCGCTGAAAACTTCCGCGCTAAACCGCGACAGCCGAAAATCGGCGCGCTTCCACGCGCCCTGCGGCGCGCCCGCCTTGCGGCAAAGCGCATCCAGAAAGGCGTCGATATCCCACCCGTATTCGGTCGGCACCTGCGGCAGCAGAATTCCGCTGGCCATGCCGCCCGTATGCTCAAGATACAATCCGTCCCGTCCGACAACCACTTCACTGATATCGTTCACCCGTATGAAAGGTGACCCCGGTGTTTCCCCTGCGCGCAGCGCCGATATCTCTATGGTCAGATGCGGGACCTCGTCGGGACGTACCGGATTGAACCGCGGGTCGCGGAAACCGGCGTTGACGGCATTGTCCCGGACCGTCTCGGCAAGCGTGCCGACGGCTTGAATGTACCCTATGCAACCCCGCAGCGCTCCCTCAAGGTGCAGCGTGACGAAGGCACCCCGGGGCGCGCCAAGCCCCTCCGGCAAATCGAAACCCTCCAGCGACAACGTTGTCTTCGTCGCTGCATAATGCGTGAGACTCTGTCGCGCAATCATCAGAAGAAGACTGCGTTCCTCCGCGCTGAGGTCAACGGGCTGGGGCATGTTCAGGGATTCCCGTATGGATTGCGTTTCTTCTTCTCTGCCGGAGCCTTGGCACTGGGGACCGCCGCCTTGACCGCGTTCTTGGCGGGAGCGTTTGCCGCCTCCTCAGCGGGCTTGGGCTGCGGTTCGGCGGAAGCCTCAGGCTGCGGCCCGGAGGGGGTCGCCTCCACATTCTGGGCCGACGCCACCGGGCGCAGGGGAAGCGGACGCACCTTGTCGGGCCGTCCCTCAAGCGGGGGGCGTTTCGGATCGTGGAATGTGAACGCCGCAAAACTCATCGAGCGGTTCAGATCGCCCGTCTTTGAGGCCGAGACCTCATAGGCCAGAATCCGCGCGCGCGTCTGCGGCGGCATCAGCTTCATCAGGATCTCGATGGGGTGGCGCCCGTCTATCACGTTGTGCGTTGCATCCAAGTATTTGGCGAAGCACTTCATGTCGAGCGCCATCACGCAGTCAAAGGCCTGGCGGTCAAGATGCTCGATATTGGCGATGATGTTGTCGTTGAACGGCCGGTTGCTGAAATCATTGCCGAAATGCGTGAAACTGCTGCTTGCCACGACCAGCGTGCGCTCGTTGACAATCGGGCGCAACACGCGGGCGATGGCCTCCACGGCGGCCGGGTTGAACTTGCCGCCCGCGTCGTTCAGCCGGCCGACGACGATCGGCACCAGTTTGAACTCATGCAGGCGCTCCTGAAGGTAGGGCAGCAGCGCCTCCACACCGTATTCATATTCATGAACCTGCGGATGCTTGTCGACCTTCCTGTACGAAAGCGACCGGGCCGTGAACAGGGGGGAGAACAGAATCTGGCGCATGGCGTCCTCGTCGAGCGGCACCGGCCCCAGGGGCGTCACGAACGCGTCGACCGCCTCGACGGAACAGTTCTCAATGTCCGCCATGTGCGCCGCCGTCAGGATGATGACCCGGTCATACTGCCCCGGTTTGAGGTTCTTGAAGGCCTGCGCCGTCACCGAACCCGCCAGACCATAGGGAGCGGGCGAGGCGATGCAGCCCACCATCGGTTCCGCAATATCCGGCGCGTCCGCCGCCGCGTACAAATCCTGCAACGTCTTCAGCAGCGTTTCAGGCGCCTCTGGATAATAGACACCCATTACGGCAGGCGCCCGTACGATATACCGATGGGCGGGTGCCGCAAGGGCGGTCGGGGACAACAGCAGCATCGCCGCAGCCAGCAAAGCGGCCACCGGAACAAGAAGGCGGGTGCGAATATGTGTGTTCATTTCAGTATTCTGTCACAAGCGCCCGGAATGTTCAATGTAGGAAAAAGGAAAACTGAACACCGAAGAACGGGAAACAGAGGTGTTCTCCC